>DVJV01000153.1 GCA_018716525.1 Candidatus Ventricola gallistercoris | reverse complement strand
GAGATGCGCGCTATAATACCAAATCGTAACGATATTTCGTCCCGGCGCATCGCCCCGGGTCGGCATATGGAGGGATTACCATGGCAAAGAAGACCTATAACCGCGTGCTGCTGGCGTACTCCGGCGGACTGGATACATCCATCATCATTCCGTGGCTCAAGGAGAACTACGGCTGCACCGTCGTGTGCTGCGCCGCGGACGTGGGCCAGGGCGAGGAGCTCGCGTCCCTGCACGAGAAGGCCAAGAAGACCGGCGCGGAGAAGCTCTACATCGAGGATCTGCGCAAGGAGTTTGTCGAGGATTTCATCTGGCCCACGCTCAAGGCCGGCGCCGTCTACGAGGGCAAGTACCTGCTGGGCACGTCCTTTGCGCGGCCGCTGATCGCCAAGCGCCTGGTGGAGATCGCCGAGAAGGAGCACTGCGACGCCATTTGCCACGGCTGCACGGGCAAGGGCAACGACCAGGTGCGCTTTGAGCTGGCAATCAAGGCGTTTGCGCCGAATATGCCGATCATCGCCCCCTGGCGCGAGTGGGATATCAAGACCCGCGAGGAGGAGATCGACTACGCCGACGCGCGCGGCATCCCCGTCCCGGTCAAGAAGGACCGGCCCTACTCCATGGACCGCAACATCTGGCATCTGTCCCACGAGGGCTGCGATCTGGAAGACCCGGCCAACGAGCCGCCGCGCGACCTGCCGCTGATCTGCGTGTATCCGGAGGATGCGCCCGACAAGCCCGAGTATGTGGAGATCGAGTTTGAAAAGGGTGTGCCCGTCGCCGTCAATGGCGAAAAGATGGACGCCGTGTCGCTGCTGACCCGCTGCAACGAGATCGCCGCGCGCAATGGCGTGGGCATCGCGGACATGGTCGAAAACCGGCTGGTGGGCATGAAGTCCCGCGGCGTGTATGAGACCCCCGGCGGAACGCTGCTCTATGCCGCGCACCGCAACCTGGAGGAGATCACCGTCGATCGCGATACCGCGCACTACAAGGATCAGGTGGCCGTCAAGTTTGCCGAGCTGGTGTACAACGGCCTGTGGTTCACGCCGCTGCGCGAGGGCCTGTCCGCGTTTGTCGATGTGACCCAGCAGTATGTCACCGGCACCGCCAAGCTCAAGCTCTACAAGGGCAACTGCATCGGCGCGGGCGTCACTTCGCCCTACAGCCTGTACATGGAGGACATTGCCACCTTCGGCGACTCCGGCGAGCTGTACAGCCACAAGGATTCCGCCGGCTTCATCAACCTCTACGGCCTGCCGCTCAAGGTCCAGGCCATGATGAAGGAAAAGGCCGGGTTGACCAAGTAATTCCATTCATCCGGCGCCGCGAGGCGGGTACACGTGCCTTCAAGCGGAGCGGGCCGCTCTTTCCAGGGGAGAGCGCGCACCGCTTCGGCAGGCCAGGGTATCCGGCGTCGCGGCGCTTTTCATTGCAAGGAGGCTCACCATGAAACTCTGGGGCGGACGCTTTGAAAAGAAGACCGACGGGCTCGTCGACGACTTTCACTCCTCCATCACGTTTGACAAGCGGCTCTATCATCAGGATATCGCAGGCTCCATCGCCCATGCCACGATGCTGGGCGAGCAGGGCATCATCCCCCAGGCCGACGCCGAGGCCATCGTCGCGGGGCTGAAGGCCATTGAGGCCGATATCGCCGCCGGGCGCGTGCAGTTTGAGCTCGACGCGGAGGACATCCACATGAACGTGGAGAAGCTGCTCATCGAGCGCATCGGGGAGGCGGGCAAGCGCCTGCACACCGGCCGCAGCCGCAACGATCAGGTGGCGCTCGACTGCCGCATGTACGTCAAGGATGCCGCGCGCGAGGCTTCGGGCCTCATGCGCGAGCTGTGCCAGACGCTGCTGGCCATCGCCGAAGCGCATCTTCAGACGATCATGCCGGGCTACACCCACCTTCAGCGCGCCCAGCCCATCACGCTCGGCCACCACATGATGGCGTATTTCCAGATGTTCACCCGCGACATGCAGCGCATGAAGGAGGTCTATGCCCATGCGGATGTCATGCCGCTGGGCTCCGGCGCGCTCGCCGGAACGACGTATCCGCTAAGCCGCGGGCGCGTGGCGCAGCTGCTTGGCTTTTCCGCCATCACGCTCAACAGCCTGGACGGCGTCTCCGACCGGGATTTCGTGTGCGATTACCTCTACGCCGCCTCGGCGTGCATGATGCACCTGTCGCGCTTTTGCGAGGAGCTCATCCTCTGGAACAGCCACGAGTTCCGCTTTGTGGAGATGGATGACGCCTTCGCCACCGGCTCCTCCATCATGCCCCAGAAGAAGAACCCCGACGTGGCCGAGCTCATCCGCGGCAAGACCGGCCGCGTGTACGGCGATCTGACCGGGCTGCTCACCACGCTCAAGGGCCTGCCGCTGGCCTACAACAAGGACATGCAGGAGGACAAGGAGGCCCTCTTCGACGCGCGCGACACGCTGGTCAAGTCGCTGGTCGTGTTCAACGCGATGCTCTCCACCTGCACATTCAAGGATGAGAACATGGCCCGCGGCGCGGCGGGCGGCTTCACCAACGCGACCGACGCGGCGGACTACCTGGTCAAAAAGGGCATGCCCTTCCGCGATGCGCACGCGGTGATCGGCCACCTGGTGCTTCACTGCGTCAAGGAGAACAAGGCCATTCTCGATCTGTCCCTCGAGGAGCTCAAGACCTTCTCGCCCCTGTTTGAGGCGGATGTCTTCGAGGCCTGCTCCATGCACGCCTGTGTGACGCTGCGCGACGTGCCCGGCGGCCCCGCGCCCGCGCGCGTGCAGCAGGCCATCGACGCGGGCAAGGCGTGGCTAGAGGGGTTTGACTTCTGAGGCGATTGGCGCGTGAAGCCGGGCTGACGGCGCGCAAGCGCATGGCCATGGACGTGACAGATGAAAGTAGGAGGGCTTGCCGCCTGGCAGGTCCTCCCTTTTGTTATTCGATATCCGCTTCGTCGTCCTCTTCACAACGGACTTCATCCGGCACTTGAATTTGGCCACAGGGTTTGCAGGGGCCTGCGGACACCTGTTCACCTCGGGCGAAGAGCAATAGAAAGCGTTCCTCTGAAAGATATTCCGGCTTTTGGGTGTATGTGAGGAATATTCGGGCAGGATCATTCGTCATATAAGTGGATGATTAACGGGAATTCAATCGGTCTCGCGTTGAATACTGGCAGGTGAGGTGAAAGCCTATGAAGCAGTTTGTCCGAACGAAAAACGTGCGCCTCCGACTCTTCTGTGTGATGGTTTTCTTTTGCCTTTGCATGATGTGCCTTCTAAACGTATGCGCTGCAGAAGCGGTTCCGCAGTGCTGGAACATCGAGGTCACGGCGGACGATGCATTGCAAGCCGCAAAGCAAATCTGCCTTCTGTATTGCGGAACCGGCTATTGGGAAAAGGCAAGCATCCAGACCGTAGGAACGGTTTTGCTCTCTGAGGAAAGAAACGAAGACCAAATCACCCTGTGTCTGTACACAGCTCGAAGGGTATACGACACCAGCACCGGAACGCCTGAAATGCTTGCCGGCAGCAGACGGCCGGTGCGCATGGTGCTCGCCAATTCAGACCATGGCTATCGGCTCCTGGCGTATCAGCAGCCGGAAGATGGGATGGAAAACTACCGATCCAAGATGGATATCTTTGGAGAAGAGCTCGGCAAACGAATTGTTGAAAATGAGGAGGATCTTGGTAATCAAGCGGAGCAGGATGCCCTTCGGGAAGCTGAAAACTATATTGCTGGCAAGAAGGGCGTGTGGTTGGAATTCCTGCAACCAGGTGAGAATCCCAATGCCGCGAAGCTGGTAACGCAATCTCTACCGGGTTGGTATCCGGCATATGAGGGCGTGGCAATCTCATATAAATACGGGAAAATGTACACACTTTCGATCGAGGGCGACACAAGCTATTCGGGAATCCTCACCTTTCGATCTTTCGACAGCGACGGCAACGAGCTGACCGAGGTACAACTGCAAGTGAAGGACGAACGGATTTGCGTTCTTGAAGGCGAAATGCCTGACCTATATGAATGATCATGGAAGGGGCGCTGAATGCGCCCCTTCCATCGTATAGGGCAAACCGAGCGGTGCAAGACCTGCTTTGCAGCATTTCAGGCAAGGCTGTCAGAGTGTGATCCGCTTGAAGCGCTTCAGCAGCCCAAAAACGTTTGAATTCTTTCGGGCTTCGGCTGTTTCCAGGCAGCATTCTGCCAGATACGGGGATCAATAGCCTGAAAAGAACAAAAGTTGTCTGCTTTCAATAGACACTGATATTCTGAACATTGCAAGCTGTTTTATGCGATTCTCAAATCAGAACGGGTTCACCCGATGCCCGGCCGTCAGGTGACGCTTCGCTCCCTGCCCCCTTTTCTCGCAATAGGAGAACGGTGGGGGATTTCATCCCCCAAACCCTCAGCCTGGCGGAGTGCCGGGCATCGCAAGGAGCGACACTTGCGGCGCGACGATGCGAGTTTCCCGGCTCAGACCCCTTCTTCGCCTCGCTCGGATCGCCCGTTTTGATCTGAGAATGGGATGAGGCATCGGCATTTTCTTTGTGCCCGCCCTTTTCTTCCCCGCGCCAAGTGTGCTATAATCTGTGCTGACTCAATTGCTCTTGCGCCTGTGCGTGTACAGCGCAGCGCGTGGAAAGGAATGCACATGCCATCACCTGTGACGTTTGATCTGGTCAAGAAGGACGCGAAAACCCACGCCCGCCGCGGCGTGGTGCACACGCCCCACGGCGACATCCAGACGCCGATCTTCATGCCGGTGGGCACACAGGCCACCGTCAAGGCCATGACGCCGCGGGAGCTTTGCGAAGTCGGCTCCCAGATCATCCTCTCCAACACCTATCACCTGCACCTGCGGCCCGGCGAGGACCTCATCAAAGAGGCGGGCGGATTGCACAAGTTCATGAGCTGGGATAAGCCCATTCTGACCGACTCGGGCGGATTCCAGGTCTTTTCCCTGGCGAGCCTGCGCAAGATCAAGGAAGAGGGCGTGCACTTCCGCAGCCATCTGGACGGCAGCAAGATGTTCATCGGCCCGGAGACGAGCATGGATATCCAGCAGGCGCTGGGCAGCGACATCGCCATGGCGTTTGACGTGTGCTCGCCCTACCCGTGCGACCACCGCACGGCCGAGGAGGCCATGCACCGCACACACCGCTGGGCGAAGCGCTGCAAGGATCACCACACCCGCGAGGACCAGGCGGTGTTTGGCATCGTGCAGGGCGCGTTTTACGAGGATCTGCGCATCGAGAGCGCCAAGACGCTCGCGGATATGGATTTCCCGGGCTACGGCATCGGCGGGCTGTCGGTGGGCGAACCCAAGCCCGTGATGTATGGCATGCTGGAGGCGCTCATGCCCCACATGCCCGAGCACAAGCCGCGCTACCTGATGGGCGTGGGCAGCCCGGATTGCCTGGTGGAAGGCGTGTACCGCGGCGTGGATATGTTCGACTGCGTGCTGGCCACGCGCGTGGCGCGCAACGGCACGTGCTTTACCGACAACGGGCGGCTGGTCATCCGCAACGCGCAGTATGCGCACGACTTCGGCCCGCTGGAGGAGGGGTGCGACTGCTACGCCTGCCGCAACTTCTCGCGCGCCTACATCCGCCACCTGATCAAGGCCGGCGAGATCACCGGCGGGCGGCTGGCCACCATCCACAACCTGCGCTACCTGCTGCGGCTGATGGAGCGCATCCGCAAGGCGATCGAGGAAGACCGCTTCGAGCAATTCCGAAAGGATTTCTTCGCCCGCTACGACATGAGCCGCAATTTCTGATCGCACTTTGCCGCCGGTCAGCGCGCGATTTGAGGCGCAGAGGTTGCAGTTTTTCTTGAAACCATGTATAATGGTTGCGTTGCTTTTGAGCAAAATTGGAAAGGATGTGTCCCCCATGAATGTGTCCCTGATGAAGCTGCTGGCCGACGCTACCGCCACCGCCGGCACGGAGGCCGCCGCCGTGGCCACGGAAGAGATGTCCACCGGCGCGACGATGATCTACTACGCGGTGCAGTTCCTGCCGATGATCCTGATCTTTGTGGTCTTCTGGTTTGTGCTGATCCGCCCGCAGCGCAAGAAGGATAAGGAAGCCAAGGAGATGCTCAAAAACCTGAAGGTTGGCGACCGCATCTGCACCATCGGCGGCATCTACGGCACGATCGTGCGCATCAAGGACGAGGTGCTGACCGTCGAGGTCGGCGAGGCCAAGACGCAGATGGTCTTTGCCCGCTGGGCCGTTCGCAATGTGGAGCAGCTCTCCGTGACCAACGATTCCGAGCAGCTCATCTGATGCCCTGTCTTCCCATCGCATAAGGAAAGCCGCTTTGTCATAGGTTTGACCATGACAAAGCGGCTTTTTGCATCGCAATGGCTTTGGAGGGATGGACATGGAAAAGCAGGCGGCAGGCCAGCACACCTTTGCGCCGCGCAGGGAGCGCGGGCTAGACTCATTCCGGCGCACCCTGCGCCGCAGCGCCCGGCGGAAGGGGCGGGGCCCTCTGGGCGCGGTGGCGCGGGGCGTGGCGGTCGCGGCGAGCATCACGGTCATCGGCGTGGCGCTCTTTGCGCTGATTCTCAACTGGTGGAACGCGAGCGACCGGGCGATCACGGCGATCAACCAGGTGGTGAAGTTCGTGTCGATCCTGGCGGGCGTGGCGTCGGCCATGCGGGGCGGCGAGGGCGGCGCGATGCGCGGGGCCAGCGTCGGCGTCCTCTACATGGCGCTGGGCATCCTGTGCTACAGCCTGCTGATGGGCCAAAGCCCGCATCTGACCGCCTATCTGGCCGATCTGGGCATGGGCCTGGCGGCTGGCGGATTGTTTGGCATGATCCTCAATACGCGGCGGACAGGCGCGGCGTGAGCGCCGCAGTCCTCCAAATGCAATCCGAATCCGGCGACATGTGCGGCGGATTCGGAAGCCTTGCCTTGCAAGGTTTCCTTGCGCTGTTTCCCGCCCGGGAGCCCCGCAGGGACGAGAGGGAAACAGCGTAAAAATTCGGAAAAGGACGCCGTAGGCGGACTTTTTCGACACGCTGAGCCGCCCCGGTGCAAACCGGGGCGGCTTTCAAATGTTGTAAAAGGAGAGGCGATCCCGCGGACGCTGTCTCACAGCCCCAATAGCGCGGAGGCGATCATGAAGTAGACCAGCAGCGAGCAGGCATCCACGATGGTGGTGATCATCGGGCTGGCCATCACGGCGGGGTCAAAGCCGATGCGCTTGGCGCCCATGGGCAGCAGGCAGCCCACGATCATGGCGATGATCACGGTGCAAAACAGCGTCACCGAGACGGTGGCCGCGATGAGCACGCTCACCGAAGAGAAGAGGATCATGCGCAGGAAGTTGACGGCGGCCAGCGCCAGGCCGGAGATGATCGCCACGCGCACCTCTTTGAAGAGCACGCGCAGCCAGTCGCGCAGCTCGATTTCGCCCAGCGCCATGTTGCGAATGACGGTGACGGAGGTCTGGCTGCCGGAGTTGCCGGCGCTGTCCATCAGCATGGGAATGAACGCGGTCAGCACCACGGCGCCGGAGAGCAGCGCCTCAAAGTGCGAGATGATGGTGGAGGTAAACGTCGCGGAGATCATCAGCAGCAGCAGCCAGGGCAGACGGTGGGCGACGAGGCTCAGGGCGCTGGCCTTGAGGTAATCCTCATCGCTGGGGATGATGGCGGCCATCTTCTTGATGTCCTCGGTGTTCTCGTCCTGGATGACGTCGACGATATCGTCGATGGTGATGATGCCCACGAGCCTGTTTTCCTTGTCGCACACGGCGATGGAGGTCAGGTCATAACGGCGGAAGTCGTCGGCGACGGCTTCCTGGTCGTCGGTGGTGGAAGCGGAGACGATGTTGGTCTCCATGATGTCGCGGATATAGGTGCTCTCCGGCGCGATGATCAGCTTGCGCAGGGAGACCTGACCGACCAGCTTGCGCTGATCGTCGATCACGTAGCAGGTGTAGACGGTTTCCTTGTCGATGCCGGTGCGGCGGATGTAGTCCATCGCCTTGCGCACGGTGAAGTAGTCGTGCAGGTCGACATACTCAATGGTCATCAGGCTGCCGGCGCTGTTCTCCGGGTAGTTGAGGAACTGGTTGATCGTCTTGCGGGTGTTTTCATCGGTGTTCTGAAGCACCTTTTTGACGACGTTGGCGGGCATTTCCTCCAGAAAGTCCACCGTGTCATCCAAAAACATGTCGTCCACCAGCTCGCGCAGCTCGGCGTTGGTCGCGCTCTCGGCGATGAGCTGCTGCTGCTCGCTGGTCATGTAGGAGAACACGTCCGAAGAGATGTCCTTGGGCAGCATGCGGAAGATGCGCAGCACGCGGCCCTCGTCGGTGATCTCCTCAAGCCCTTCGGCGATATCCACCGGCGGGCACAGGGCGGCCTTCTCCTTGAATTCGGGAATCTTGCCTTCGTCCAGGAGCCGGATCAGCTCCATAAATTCCTTGCGGATTTCTTCTTCCATTGGGAATCCCTCCTATCATTTTCTCGGCTGAAAATGCAGGTTCGTCCCCAAAAACGGCGCAAAAAAGCGCGCGACAGCAGGCCGCGCGCTTTCAGATGCTCAAAAGATGCGACGCGGCCGGCGGCGCTTTCTGCGCCTGACGTTCTCGGGGATTACCCGCAAGGCTACTGGGATGATCGTCCACGTCGTTCACCTCCGCAATCAAACATGGTCATGGCGCGCCAGGCGCGCACACGATTACAATACCTCCATTTGCACGCTTTGTCAACCCAAAAATGGCCTCTTGCGCGAATTTTACACAAACGGCGCGCTCTGGCAGGATAGCGCGAAAACCGGCCGGGCGGGCGAGGGGCGCGCCGCCTCGCGCACCTGGCCGGGCGATTGCAAAAAGCACGCTGCCGCCTACTGGCCAAGGAAATTCAGCACGGCATCGACGTACGGGCCCATGACGCTGTCTTCCGAGCAATAGATCTCGTGGCGGGCGTCAAAAACCTGGAGCTGCGCGTCCTTCAAAAGGCGCACAAAGGCGTTTTGCGGGGGCAGCTGCACCACGGTGTCGCGCGCGGCCTGGCAAAGCAGCAGGGGCGTGGCGATGCGCGCGGCGTTTTCCGGCTTAAGCAGCGTGCGCGTCACGCCGGTCGCCTCGCGCACCCAGCCGTATGTCGGCGCGCAGTTTTGCAGGTGGCCGTAGCGGATGCGCTTTTGCTCGTAGTAGTCAAACCGGGCGCGGCTGGAGGCAAAGGAGCGCTCAAACGTCTCCTGCGCCGGATCAAACGGCTTGCCCACAAACGCCCGCTCGCGGGACTTGCCCAGCGCGCACATCGTTTGGGCCATCAGCCGGGCCACCCAGCCCGGGAAGGGCGCGGTGGAAGGGGCGATCATCGGCGCGGTGAGCACGGCGCGCGTGAAGGCATAGGGGTGCTCCATCAGCAGCATGGCCCCGATGGCGCCGCCCATCGAGTGCGCATACAGGCAAAGCGGCAGGCCGCACGTGCGGGGGAGGACGATCTCCTTTAGAAACTGCCCGGCGTCCTGCACGTACTGCCCGAACTTGTCCACGTGTGTGACGGAGGTGTCCTCCACCTCGCGCACGGAGTGGCCGTGCCCCCGGTGGTCGGGCACAAATACGCTGTACCCCGCCTTGATGAAGTACCACGTCATCTCCCGGAATTTTTCGCCGGATTCGGTGTAGCCGTGCAAAATCACCACCGCGCGGCGCGCCGTTTCGGGCGTGTAGATTTCCGCGTGCAGCGCGCCGCCGCTTGCAAGCGGCATGGAAATCTGCTGGCGCATTGCAGCAAGGGCAGGCTCCACGACGAGCTCCATGGTCTGGGCAAACGCGGCTTCGCAAATGAGTTCCGGCATGGCTATCGCATCCTTTCGCATGTGATAAAGCGTGGAATGTCTGTATTGATTATAGCACGAAGCCTGGCCGGTTCAACCCCCTGTCATGCGATTCCCGGGAGGGAAAAGGGGGCGGCCGGGCACAAAAAAACCTGCCCGGTCCCAAAGGGCCTGGCAGGTTTGCCTTCATGCGATTTACTCAGCGGTGTAGGGCAGCAGCGCGATGGCACGGGCGCGCTTGATGGCCTCAGACAGCTGACGCTGATGCTTGGCGCAGTTGCCGCTCATACGGCGGGGCAGGATCTTGCCGCGCTCGTTGATGTTGCGGCGCATACGGGAGTTCAAATCACGGAACTCCTTGTAGTCGATGTACTCGATCTTATCGACACAGAACGCACAGACCTTGCGGCGCGGCTTGCGGCCGCGCGGACGGCGTGCTCCACGATCTTCAGACATGGAAGACTCTCCTTTCATCGCCGGACAACGCCGGCTTCATGATCAATCCCGGACATTAAAACGGAAGTTCGTCATCGTCCACCTGCGTGAACCCGGAATCCGCGGGCGCATAGGAGGGCGCCTGCTGCGAACGGGGCGCAGGGGATGCAGCGGGAGCAGTGTGATATTCGCCGGAGGACGCGCCACCCTGGCCAGCGCTCAGGAACTCGACCTCGTCGGCCACGATGTCAAACGCGGTGCGCTTGGAACCATCCTGGGCCTCGTAGGAACGGGTCTGGATCGAGCCGCACACGGCGACTTTCCTGCCCTTGGCCAGATAACGGCTGCAGAGCTCGGCGAGCTGACGCCACGCGACGATGTTGAAGAAATCAGTCTCCTGCTGGCCGGTCTGCGCGTTGCGGAAGCGACGGTTGACCGCGATGCTGAAGTTGCAGACGGGAATGCCGGACTGCGTCGATCTCATCTCCGGGTCACGGGTGAGGTTGCCGATCAGAAAAACCTTGTTCATATGCTCTGTTTCCTCGTGTTAACGTACTCTGCTTGCGAAATGCGCTTACTCCTGGGCGGAAGCGGCGGGCGCTTCGGCGACGGCCTCGTCAGCGACGGGCGCGACGCGAGCCGCACGCGGCTTGACGCTGCTCTTCTTGTCCAGCAGCTTGACGATCTGAGAACGGATGACGTTCTCGTTGATGCCGAGATTACGGGAGAGCTCCTTGGGCAGCTCGGAAGTGCCGTTGAAAGCGACGTACACGTAATACCCTTCGGTCTTGTAGTCGATGGCGTAGGCCAGGCGACGCTTGCCCCACTCTTCCACCTTGACCACCTCGCCACCGTTGGCAGCGACGATACCATTGAACTTCTCGATCAGCTCCTTGCGGGCAGCCTCCTCGACGGTGGTATCGATGATGTAGATCAGTTCGTACTTATTCATGATCCTTTCACCTCCTTTTGGACTCTGGCTCTGCCCTGTTTCAGGCAGAACAAGGATGTGCCAGTTATGTATAATAGCATGCTTCACGCGAAAAAGCAAGCATTTTCGCAGAAAATTTTTCCGCGGGCGCACCGGTCACACTGGCGGGCGCGCGTCGCTTTCCCCGGAGCGCGCCATGCGCGTTTCCTGGTTCGGCTTGTTGCGGTACATCAGGCTGTCGGCGCGCCGGAGCAGGTCGCTTGGATCGTCGCAGGCATAGGGCCGCTTGCACACGACCAGGCCGGCGCTCACCCGGTTAAACGCGCAGGGCGCGCCCTCGTCCCAGTTTTTGCACTGGGTCATGGAAGAGACCATTTCCTCGGTGAGCTCGCCGTCGCAGAGGGCGACAAACTCATCGCCGGCGTAGCGGTAAAGCGTCCCCCGGCCGTTCAGCGCTTCGGAAAAGACCTTGCCAAAGTGGATCAGATACCGGTCGCCCACGTCGTGGCCGTATTGGTCGTTGACGAGCTTGAACCGGTCCAGATCCAGAAACAGAATCGAAAAGACGCGGTTGGCCGCCATGTGGGAGCGCATGTCCTTGATCGCTTTCGTCCTGTTTCCAAGGCCGGTCAGGGCGTCGTTGGAGACCGTCTTTTTCAGCTCGGTGATTTGCACCGTGCTGCTGATGACCGCGTAAACGATGCGGTAGAAGAGGCAGTTGGAAGCCAGAAGCAACACCAGGATGGCGATCTGCAGCCCGTGCGCGTCGCCGCCCAAAAAGACGAGGTGGAGCATGAAGAGCGTGAAAAAGTGCAGGTAGATGTTGATTTTCAAATAGGTAAACTGCGTTTTGGGCACTTTGTGAGGGCTGCGCAGGATGTAGAAATACTGGGGGATCATCGAGCGCTTGAAGGGGATGAATGTGATCACAAAAAGCAGGGTCTGGATGAGGATCAGGGCCAGGCCGTAGTTTAGGCCCCCAAAGCAGTACGCGGCCTGTATCGAAATGGCCATGATGCCCATCGTGTAGGTCCAGCTCATGCACATGCTCAAAAAGAGCATCTCCAGCTTTTCGTCGTACAGCAGCTTGATGGGAATGATATAGATAAAGCCGAGGATCGAAAACCGGCCGTTTCCGCTGAAGATCTCCCTTGCGGGCAGGGCCGCCTGTTCATTCAGGGTTTCATTATAACACGCCGATGGGCATTCTTGTTTGTTTTTTGCGCGGCCTTTTCTTAAATTCTCTGAGCGGCACTTATCGGGATTATACCTTGACAAACCGGGTATTACAGGGTATAATCTGCGGATCATGGGCGCGGAAGCGATACCGTTTGGTGCGTCAGCGGAGGGAAAGCAAGTATGTTTGTCGATCAGGTCAGAATCAGCGCGAAGGCCGGCAACGGCGGCAACGGCGCGGTATCGTTTCACAGGGAGAAGTTTGTGCAAAACGGCGGCCCCGACGGGGGCGACGGCGGCAACGGCGGCGACATCGTGCTGCTGGCGGACCCCAACATGCACACGCTGATGGACTTCCGCTATAAGCGCAAGTACACGGCGGAAAACGGCGGCAACGGCGCGGCGGCGCTGTGCCGCGGCAAGAGCGGCAGCGAGCTGCTCATCAAGGTGCCGGTGGGCACGGTGGTGCGCCAGGGCAGCAGCGGGCGCGTGGTGGCGGATATGCACGAGGCCGGAAAGCGCCATGTGCTGCTCAAGGGCGGCCGCGGCGGCTGGGGCAATGCGCACTTCGCCACGCCCACGCGGCAGGCGCCCAACTTTGCCAAGCCGGGGCAGAAGTGCGAGGTGATGGAGTTTGAGCTGGAGCTCAAGTCCATCGCCGACGTGGGCCTGGTCGGCTACCCGAACGTGGGCAAGAGCACGCTGCTGTCGGTGGTCACCGCGGCCAAGCCCAAGATTGCCAACTATCACTTCACCACGCTTGCGCCGAATCTGGGCATCTGCCGCCAGTATGGCATGGACTTCGTCATGGCGGATATCCCCGGCATCGTCGAAGGGGCGAGCGAGGGCGTGGGCCTGGGCATTCAGTTCCTGCGGCACGTGGAGCGCACGCGGCTGCTCTTGCACGTGCTGGATATCGCCGGCAGCGAGGGGCGCGACCCCGTGGAGGATTTTGAGCGCATCTGCGACGAGCTGGTGGCCTATGGCGACCTGGCCGAGCGGCCGCAGATCGTCGCCGCCAACAAGATGGATCTGCCGGGCGCGCAGGAGAACCTGGAGCGGCTGAAAAAGCACCTGCATGGCACCGACATCGAGGTTTACCCGATTTCCGCGGCGACGCGGCAGGGGCTCGATGCGCTGATGGGCGCCGTCGTGCGCATGCTGCCCACGCTGCCGGAGGCGGCCGTCTTTGAAGAGGAGATGCCGCTTGACGAGGGCGCGCAGGCGCCGTTCACCGTCAGCGTGGAGGGCGGCGTCTATGTGGTGACGGGCCCGGCGATGGATCAGCTGATGGATTCGGTCAACTTTGCCGATCAGGAATCGCTCAACTACTTCCACCGCACGCTGCGCAACCGCGGCGTGATCGACGCGCTGCGCGAGGCGGGCGCCAAGGAAGGCGATACGGTGGCCATCGGCGATATGGAGTTTGACTTTGTGGAGTAACCGGGCGCGCTTTTGACGCGCGACACGACAGAAAGGAAAGGAAATTGAACATGACGAGCAAGCAGCGCGCCTATCTGCGCGGACTGGCCAATACCATGGAGCCCATCGTGCACGTGGGCAAGGATGGCGTGACGCCGAACATGATCAAGCAGGTGTCCGACGCGCTGGAAGCGCGCGAGCTGATCAAGGGCGCCGTGCTGCAAAACAGCCCCGTGACCGCGCGCGAGGCGGTCGATGCGCTGTGCGAAGGCGCCAATGCCGAGCCGGTGCAGAGCATCGGCAACCGGTTTGTGCTCTACCGCGCGCGTCAGAAGGACCCGCGCATCGTGCTGCCGTAAGGCATCAGCCCCGCAGGGCCTGCTCTGCCAGCGCCAGCACGGCGACAGCCAAATAGACTTTGACCGCGGCACGCATTCCCCAAAGGAGCGTGCCGCGTTTGCTTTGCGGCAAACATTCGCCCGCCAGCGCGCCCAGCGATGCGCCCAGCGCCACGGCCAGCAGCATGCGCGCGGGGAAGACCTGCGCAGCGCCGGCGCACAGCGTGAGCGCCAGCGCGCCGGTCTGCGCGCCCGCGGTCAGCAGCAGCGCCGGGGTGGCGGGCCTGTGCCGCGCGCGCACGATGGGCGAGGGCAGAAAGCGGGTGGCCAGCAGCATGCCGCCCGCACCCAAAAAGCCGTCGGCGAGCGCGAAGAGCAGGCACAGCGCGCCCAGCGTGCGGGGCGCAAGGGGGCCGCGGCGCGGCGGCTGCAGGGGGATGAGCGCCAGGAGCGTGAGCGAGAGCAGCGGCACGAACTGGATGCGCGCCAGCGTCAGGCTGCCCGGAAACCGCGCCACGAGCATCAGCAGCAGCGCCCGGCCCAGCGTGCCGCCGGCAAAGGCGCAAGCGAGCGCCGGCAGGCGCGCGGCGTGCGGCGCGGCGCGCAGGCCGCCGCGCCGGAGCAGCGCGCACACCGCGCCGCAGACAGAGGCCACGGCGCCCAACGCCAGCGCCGCGCGCGGGGAAAAGCGCAGGCTGGCATTCAGCCCGCAGCGCAGCACCAGCGCGGGCGCGGGAAAGCCCAGCCAAAAGCACAAAAAGGCGGCAAAGCCCATTGCAAGTTCCATCGTTCACCTCGCGCGAGCAGGGAAGATGGCCATAGGGTTTCCCTGGCAGCCGGGCGCTATGCGGGGCGGAAGGGCGGCAAAAGCGTCAATGGCAAAGGGAGTCTTCCGTCCCGAATGACTGTATCCGGTCGATCAGGAAGGAAGAGAGCGTCACGGTGATGAGCGAAAACACGATCCGCGTGGCGGGAATGTAGGTGAGGGACAGGCCCAGCACCGTCAGATCCGTGAACAGGTAGGCGCGCGACAGCCGCCAGCGCGTGGCATGGGAGATGACCAGCGCCAGGGCGTCGTCTCCGCCGCTTGAACCGCCCTGGCGCACAATGAGCCCCACGCCCACGCCCACAAACAGGCCGCCCAAAATGGCCGCCAGGAGCGGATGGCCCGACAGATCGGGCAGCATCGGCGGAAATTGCTCCCAGAGCTTGTAAAACACGGAGACGAAGGAAGTGGAGATCAGCGATACCCGGATGAACTCCCCGCCCAAAAACTTGAAGGCGAGCAGGTAGCATGACACATCCAGCACCGGTGTAATATAGGCCGGGGAGAAGTGCAGCCAGTGCTCAAACAAGAGCATCAGCCCGATGATGCCGCCCTCGGTGATGTGGGCGCGCTGATGAATGTTGTGGATGCCCAATGTGCTGATCATGGCACCGAGCATGATGATGAGCAGTTTTGAGGCCGTCAGTCCGCCAAACAGCCTGCCCCACAGGGCGGAAATACGGGTTTTCATGAAAAGTTCCTCCTTGAAAATAACCGGCATGTCGTATACGATAAACTGTATAGGAACTATAATGTCAAGAGGGGAACCGGAATGAACAGCTTTTTTTCTATCGGGGAGCTTTCCAAACTCCAGAACATATCGCGCCAGACGCTCATCTATTACGATAAAATCGGCCTGTTTTGCCCCGCGTACACCGATCCGAACAATGGCTACCGCTATTACAGCGCCAGCCAGCTTGACTATCTGGATACGATTCTGATTCTCAAACAAATCGGCTTTTCCCTGGAGGAGATCAAGGCGCACATGGCGCATTACACCATCGAAAAATCCATCGTGGCCCTGCGCAAGCAGCTCGCCGTGGTGACCCGCCAGATCGAAGAATTGCAGATGATCAAAAGCCGCATCAGGCACCGCTGCGCGCAGATGGAGTATTCCGTGGCCGTCAAGGACAAGGGCGAAGAGGTGACGGTGGAGCGCGTGGAGCGGCAGTTCATCCTGCTTGAGGAGGTCAGGCCGCCGCACACGCTGGAGGATGTCAGCCTGGCGACCAAGCAGTGCTTTGTGCGCGCGTTCAGGGAGCATCTGCCCATCTATTTTCAAAGCGGCGCGATTGTGCCCTACGAGCGCATTGTGCAGGGGGCGTATACGCAGGCCGAATATGCGTTCCTCCCCATCGGGAAGAGCGCAAGCGGCGTCGCTTCGGTCAGGGAGCTTCCTTCCGGCCGCTGCGTATGCACGCACCACATCGGGGATTATGCCTCCATCGGCAAGGCCTACGCGCGGATTCTCGCCTATTGCGAGAAGAATCGCATCCAGATCATGTCGGATTCCTACGAGTTTGCGCTCAATGACTACCTCTCCACCGGGGATGAAAGGGAGTATCTGACCAAGATCCTGTTTTACATCGGGTGAACGGCCCGGACTTTGACATCCGCGCAGATCAAAAACCGCCTGTTCCGTGGAACAGGCGGCAGCGTGTCAAACGGGTTCGCGTACGGCGGCTCAGCGGGTGGCCAGCAGGTCGGCGTAGTACTGCGCCTTTTCCTCGGGCGTGTCCAGGTTGGCCAGGTACATCATGTCGGCCATCGCGCCGGAGAGCGCCTTGGGGATGCGCTGAACCATCTTGATGCGGTTGCCATAGCGCGCCATGATCGCGTCGTGATCCATCACAAAGTTCTTGCCGTCGCGGCGGCCGCAGTAGCAGCAGTAGTAGTGCGCGCGGCCCTCGGCGCTCATCGTGCTGCGGTCAAAGGCGACCATGTCGGCCCAGATCTTGTAGACGTCGGTGGAGTTGGCGAAGTTGAACATGTCGGCGCTGAATCCGCCGGAGGGGCGCATGTTGACCTCAAGCCCCAGGATGTCGCCCTTCTTGCCCAGCGCGGGCTGGTCGTCGTTGAGCACGAAGAACTCCAGGTGCACAAACCGGCTCTTCACGCCAAACGCCGCCACGGTGCGCCGGCCCACATCGCGCATGGCGTCGGGCAGGTGCTTTTCGATGTAGTAGCAGGAGTTGCCGTTGAGGTTGACGGTGTCCATGATGGAATCCATCGTCACATTGCCCGTCTCAAAGAGGGGGTTGCCCTTCGAGTCGATGACCGCGTCGTAGGTGTGAACGGTGCCGTTGACAAACTCCTCCATGATGAAGGACGTCTGGTCCTTGGTGGCGAAGAAGTAGTTGAACTCGTCTTCGTTTTTGAGCTTGTAGGTGCGCGAAGCGCCCACGCCGTTGTCGGGCTTGACGATGACGGGATAGCCCACCTGCGCGATGAACTGGCGGCAGCCCGCGTAGTCGCCCACCAGGTGCCAGCGCGCGGTTTTGATGCCCGCCTTCTTGTAGTAGGCCTTCATGGCTGACTTGAGCTTGACGGGCTCCATGTCGCTGGTCTTAAAGCCGGTGGTGATGTTGAACGCGGTGCGCAGCGCGGCGTCGCGCTCGAGCCAGTATTCGTTGTTGCTCTCCAGCCACTCGATGCGGCCGTGCTTGTAGGTCAGAAATGCGACGGCGCGGAAGACCTCTTCGTAGTTTTCCAGCGAGGAGACTTTGTAATACTCGCTCAGCGAGCCGCGCAGCTCGGGCATGAGCTGGTCGTACGGGCAGTCGCCGATGCCCAGCACGTTCATGCCGTTTTTCTTGAGCTCGGCGCAGAACTTCCAGTAGTTGGTGGGGAAGTTCGGAGAGATGAAGACGAAGTTTCTCATGGTCGGGTCCACTCCTTTTGCAGTTCGTTCCGCGCGGGGGATCATCTTTTGCGGGCCCCGCCCGCGCCGGGGCGGCGAAAGCCTTTGGCCTGCCTCACACGCGGCGGGCAGGGGCGGCGCTCACCGCTCGCCCATGATATACGGCAGGTAGTAGGCTGCCTGCTTATACCACCAGTCCCAGTCGTGCGCCACGTCGTAGCCCCAGAAATCCACCCAGGCGTGAATGCCCTTGGCGCGCAGCACGCGGTCAAGCCGGGCCGTGCTCTCGCGCAGCTGGTCTTCCCAGGCGCCCTGCCCCACGCAGAAGATGGCGCGGCGCTCGTTGTACATGGCGATGTAGGGGTGATCTTCGGGCATGTTCGAAAGATAATCGCACGGGGAATTCTGGTAGACCAGGTCGTCCATGTAGTCGCCAAAGCTCTCGCGCGAGTCGTAAATGCCCGAGAGCGCGAGCACGCCGTCAAACAGATCCGGCCGGCGGAAGAAGAGGTTGCCCGCGTGCATGGCGCCCATGGAGCAGCCAAACGGAATGGCCGGCTGCTGGAACCAGTTGCGCTCGCCTGCGATGTCGCACATCTTTGCGTAGAATTCGTCGACGATGTAGTGGTACCACTGCTCGTGGCGCTCAATGCGCCTGCGCGGGTCGCCGCCCTTGTCTGCCCAGGTCTCCCCGTCGATGGTGTCGATGGAGAAGACCATGATCTTTCCCGCGTCGATCCACGGGCGGAACACGTCGTCCATGTGGAAGTTTTCAAAGTCGAAGAAGCGGCCGGCCTGGCAGGGAATGAAGAGCACGGGCTTGCCGCGGTGGCCGTAGACCTTGAACTCCATATCCCGGCCGAGGCAGTTTGAGTACGTCTTGAAGTAGCGGACTTCCATAGGGCAAATCTCCTTTTGCAGGGTGATGGGAAAACGGGCAAAAATAGCGACGTCTGCGCGCGGGGGCCACGGCCTGGCTTAAAAGCCCAGGCAGTGCATGAATGTGGGCACCCGCTCGGCCCAGGAGGCTTCCGAGTGCGTGCCGCCGGGCACGATGCGCAGCGTCAGGTCCACGCCCGAGAGGAGCAGGTCGCGGCTGGTGGCGCACAGGGCGCCGAGCGTCTGGCTGTGGTTGCCCATCTCCTCCCCGCCGTAGTCCATGTAGATGAGCGTGTCGGGCGCGATGTGCGCGCGGCGGATCATCCGGTGCACCTTGCGGGGGTCAACCCACAGGCTGGGGGACAGGCACGCGGCGCGCGAAAACACGTCGTTGTAGGCCGTGGCGGCGTACAGGCTCATCAGCCCGCCCATCGAAGAGCCGGCGATGAGCGTGTCTTCCCGACCGGGCAGGGTGCGGGCCATGGAGTCGATCAGGGGCTTGAACTCGCGCACGAGCCAGTTCATGGTCGTGCGTCCCCGGCCCTGTATCAGGCCCAGGGACGGCGTGCCGTGCGCAAAGGGCGAGTATTCGTGCAGGCGGTTGTCGCCCTCGGTGTTGCACGAGACGGCGGCGATGATCAGCGGCGTGCCGCTCTCCTGCATGTAGCGGGCCATGTTCCAGGATGTGCCGAATGAGGCGTCTTCATCAAAAAAGACATTCTGTCCGTCAAACATGTAGAGCACGGGGTAGCGTCTTTCGGGATCATCGCCGTATCCCTCCGGCAGGCACAGATAGGCGATGCGGGCGAGCTGCGGGCTCAGCTGCGGTATATGGATTTCCCACTTGTGAACCATGGGATGCCTCCGAACGTATTGGTATATGCGGCGGCGCAGGCCGCACGCGGGATGATGCAGATAAGTATAAAACAGTCAAGCCGTTCTGTCAATTCGATCAGGCGGGGAAATCGGATATTTTGCGCAATAACCGGATAAAAGTACCGGATTTTCAGGCGCTCCGCCGCGCCGGAGTGCGCTGCGGCGGGGTTGACAGATGGTAAAGTACAGCCTATAATCAATACTGGGGCAGAACCATTTTGCGCCCCAAAAGGAGATGCTTATGGCCAATATCCTCGATTTTATCAAGTGGCGGGGCGACATCCCCTTTCAAAATCTGCCGGTGGGCGAGGTGGATGCGCTGATCCTCAGCTATCTGTCCTACATGCGCTACGAGGGGCTCGTGGGGGAGGATGTGCTCGGGGAAGGCGTGCGCGTGGCCGATGCGGCCAGCGCGCTGCTGGAGCGCGAAGAGCGTGCGCGCAACAGCATGTCCTATTCCCTCAAGGATGATGCCAGGCTGCTGGCGCTGCTTGTGAGCAGCGAGCGCTTTGGAGAGGCCCGCCTGGTGGGGTATGTCAACCGCGTCGACCAGGAGACGGAGAAGCAGTTTTCCGCGGTCACCCTCCTTCTGGGGGATGGCACCGCGTTCATCTCCTTCCGCGGGACGGATAACACCGTCGTCGGCTGGAAGGAAGACTTCAACATGAGCTTTGAAACCGCCGTGCCCGCGCAGCTGGAGGCGGTGGCGTATCTGCGCCATGTGAGCGCGCAGATCGACCGGCCCCTGATATTGGGCGGGCACTCCAAGGGCGGCAATCTGGCGGCGTATGCGGGCATGTTTGTGCAGGATGAGGTGCGCGAGCGCATTGTGGAGGTCTACAACTTTGACGGGCCGGGATTTAATGAGACGGTCACGGCCTCGCCCGCGTTCAGCCGGGTGGATATGCGCATCCACACGTTTGTGCCGCATTCCTCGATGATCGGCATTCTGCTGTGGCACCACGAGCCGTTTACGGTGGTGCGCAGCGACGGCGTGGGGGTGTTTCAGCACAACGCCTACACCTGGCAGGTGATGGGCGGCCGCTTTGTGACGGTGAGCGCGCGCACCAGCAACAGCCACTTTGCCGATGATACGCTCAAGCGCTGGCTTCGCAGCCTCACCCCGCAGATGCGCAGGCAGACGATCGACGGCATCTATGCGCTGCTGAATGTTTCGGATGGGCAGCGCGTGGGCGAGCTGTTCGACGCCCGCAGCGTGCTGGGCATCGTGCGCTCGGCGGGCTCGATGGATGAGGAGACGCGCGATGCGCTGCTTGAATCCTTCCGCCTGCTGGGCGATGCGCTGGTGGAGGCCGTGCCCGGCTGGATCGACCGCACGGCCAGCGACATTCGCCATCGTGTGACGGGCGACAGGCGCGCGCTTGAAGCGCCGGCGGATGCGCAGGAGCCGGGCGCGCAGCCGGAGGCACAGGCGCCCGCCGGGGAGCAGGAAGAAAAGACGCGGGAAGACGCATAACCGCCGGCACATTTGCGCAGGGTGGAGAGCGCGGGAAGGCGCCGCCGCCCCTTGCGCACGGGCGTGCTTTGCACTATAATGAGGGGACAGGATGCGGCGTAAGCACACTGTCAAAAAACCTTTCGGGTGGTTTGGAGGGCCGCAGCCCTCCAAATGCAATCCGAATCCGGCGACATGTGCGGCGGATTCGGAGGCCTTGCGCAGCAAGGTTTCCTTGCGGTGTTTCCCGCCCGGGAGTCCCGCAGGGACGAGAGGGAAACACCGTAAATCTCGGAAAAGGACGCCGTAGGCGGACTTTTTCGACACGATGATGCGGCACAAGCGCCGCAAGCAGAAAGGAATGGATCGGCATGGAGAAAAAAAATGCCTGGGCCGCACAGGCCGGGATGGATGAAAAGATCGAGGCGTTTGCCAAGGCCTACTGCGATTTCATCGACCATGGCAAGACGGAGCGCGAGTGCGTGTCCTATGGCGTGAAGCTGGCCGCCGGGCGCGGTTTTGAGGATATGATGGCCGTGGTGCGCGCGGGCGGAAAGCTGAAGGCCGGCGACCGCGTGTACGTCAACTGGATGAACAAGTCGCTGGTGCTCTTCGTCGTGGGCCAAAGGCCGCTTGACGAGGGCATGAACATCCTGGGCGCGCACATCGACTCCCCGCGCATCGACGTCAAGCAGAATCCCCTCTATGAGGAGAAGGATATCGCCTACCTCGACACGCACTACTATGGCGGCATCAAGAAGTACCAGTGGGTCGCCATGCCGCTGGCGCTGCACGGCGTGATCGTGCGCAAGGATGGCACGACGGTGACGGTGGCCATCGGCGAGGCGGAAGGCGATCCGGTCTTCTGCATCTCGGACCTGCTTCCGCACCTGGCGCAGGAGCAAATGACCAAGGATGGCAAGAGCCTCATCGAGGGCGAGGCGCTCAACCTCATCATCGGCAGCCGCCCGCAGGAGGGCGCGGAGAAGGAGGGCGTCAAGGCCCGTGTGCTTCAGATCCTCAAGGCACAGTATGGCGTGGAGGAGGAGGACTTCCTCTCCGCGGAGCTGGAGATCGTGCCCGCCGGCAAGGCGCGCGACATGGGCTTTGACCGCAGCATGATCCTGGCCTACGGGCACGACGACCGCGTGTGCGCCTATCCGTCGCTGGCGGCGCTGCTCGACTACGAGGGCACGCCGGAGTACACGCTGTGCTGCGTGCTCACCGACAAGGAGGAGATCGGCAGCGTCGGCGCCACGGGCATGGCGGCGCGTTACTTTGAGAACATCGTGGCCGAGCTCTACGCGCTCACGAGCACGTACAGCGAGCTGGGCCTGCGCCGCGCGCTTTCAAACAGCCGCATGCTCTCCAGCGACGTGAGCGCCGCCTATGACCCGAACTTTGCCAGCGCCTTTGAGGCGAAGAACTGCGCTTACCTGGGCCGGGGCATCTGCTTTAACAAGTACACCGGCAGCCGCGGCAAGTCCGGCTCCAACGATGCCAACGCCGAGTACATGGCCGCGCTCCGCCGGATTCTGGATGACGAGGGCGTCGCCTTCCAGACGGCCGAGCTGGGCCGCGTGGACCTGGGTGGCGGCGGAACGATCGCCTACCTGTGCGCGAAATACGGCATGAACGTCATCGACTCGGGCATCGCCGTGCTGTCGATGCACGCGCCGTTTGAGGTCGTCAGCAAGGTGGACGTCTACGAGGGATACCGCGGCTACTGTGCATTTTTGCGCCATGCGGGCCCGCTGCAGGCGCGCTGACCAGGCAAATTAAACCGGCTGCTTTCATGCAGCCGGCAGGCTGTCAAAAAACCCTTCCGGGAGGTTTGGAGGGCCAAAGCCCTCCAAATGCAATCCGAATCCGGCGACATGTGCGGCGGATTCGGAAGC
>DVJV01000152.1 GCA_018716525.1 Candidatus Ventricola gallistercoris | reverse complement strand
CTCTCGCCCCCGCGGGGCTCCCGGGCGGGAAACAGCGCAAGGAAACCTTGCACAGCAAGGCTTCCGAATCCGCCGCACATGTCGCCGGATTCGGATTGCATTTGGAGGGCTACGGCCCTCCAAACCTCCCGGAACGGTTTTTTGACAGTCTGTAGCGCAGCGAGCGCTTGTCATTTCCTTCAGCAATCCAGGTCAAATACAAACCGCCGCTTTCCTTCAGGCCGAAGAAAAGCGGCGGTTTTCTTGATGAGGTTGTCTGCGAAGGATTCGCCTGTCATACGGATTCGAGTCTGTCCTCGCTTTGCGCTCTTGAAGATCCTATGCTTGAATCGGCAACAGAGTCGGTTTACACCTTGATGAGCTCATATTCCCGGGTGCCCAGGCCGATCTTCTCGGCGTGATCCAGGCAGCTGCGCCACTCGGACTCCGGCGTGGAGTTGCGGAAGGGATCGCCCCAGTCTGCAAAGCCGGGCTTCTTGAGGTTGTCGCTGAGCTGGCTATTGGGCATCGGGTTGGAAGCCAGGCAGGCATCTACGCAAGCCTGATCCAGCGCCAGCGGATCAAACGAGCAGAGCATGCCGATGTTGGGCAGGATGGGCGCATCATTCTCGCCGTGGCAGTCGCAGTTCGGCGACACATCCACAATCAGCGAAATGTGGAAGCAAGGACGCCCGTCGACAACCGCCTTCGTGTACTCGGCCATGCGGCAGTTGAGCAGCTCGTTGGCCGCATCGTTATCAAAGGCGATGGCGTCAAAGTTGCACGCGCCCAGGCAGCGGCCACAACCCACACAGTTATCCTGATTGACGTGCATCTTGCGCGTCTGCTCATCGAACACGAGGCCCTCATTGGCGCACTCGCGCTGGCACTTGCGGCAGCCGCGGCAGGCATCCTGCTCGATGTGCGGCTTGCCGCTGGAATGCTGGTCCTTCTTGCCGGCACGCGAGCCGCAGCCCATGCCGATATTCTTGATCGCGCCGCCAAAGCCCGTCATCTCATGCCCCTTGAAGTGCGTGAGGCTGATGAACACGTCCGCATCCATGACCGCGCGGCCGATCTTCGCCTCCTTGACATACTCGCCACCCACGACCGGCACATCGACATCGTCCGTGCCCTTGAGGCCGTCGCCGATGATCACCGGGCAGCCGACGGTCAGCGGGGTGAAGCCGTTTTCCCACGCGCAGTACAGGTGCTCCAGCGCATTTTTGCGGCTGCCGGGATACATGGTGTTGCAATCCGTCAAAAACGGCTTTCCGCCAAGCTCCTTGACCACATCGACCACCGCACGCGCATAGTTGGGCCGCAGATAGCTGATGTTGCCCAGCTCACCAAAGTGCATTTTGATGGCCACAAATTTGCCGTCCATGTCAATCTGGGCGATCCCCGCCTTTTTGATCAGCTTCTTGAGCTTGGTGGGCAGACCGTCACCAAAGGCGATCGTGCGGAAATCGGTGAAATAAACCTTTGCTTTTTCCATGTTGCATCTCTCCCCTACGCGATTGTAAAGCCTATCAGCAGATTCATGCTTATCATGCCTGAACTGCCAGGAAAAGTCAAGAGAACAAGCTCTCTTTTTTGAAAAGTGCGCCAAATCAAATGGCAAAAACAAGGCTGAGCGCGAGCATCAGCACGAGGCTGACGGCGATGGAAGCCGAATTGGTCAGGCTGGCAAGCGCCACGTCGCTGTGGCAGCGATCGGTATAGATGGGCGCCAGGCTCGACAGCGGCGCAAAGCAGAGCACGGCCAGCGTCTGCCTGACCAGCAGATCAAACGGCGTGAAGAAGTACAGCGCCAACGCGCTGAGCGCGGCGAAGGCATAGCGCAAGGCAAGCTGGCGTGCCGTTTCCGACAGAAGCGCCGGATCGCCGACCGGCTCAAACATCATGCCAATCATCAGCATGGCAATGAAGCCATTGGCCTGGCCCGCAGGACGCGTGAGCTCAAACACGGCGTCGGGAATGCGCACCTGCAGTGCAGTCAGCGCAATCATGATCATATATGCATCAAAAGGCACGGACTTGAGGAACTTGAGGGCAATCTCCTTTGCGCCCTCCCGCGTCTCGCCTCCCGTATGCAGCAGCGTGGAGGTCATCATATACGCGCCGCCCGTCATCATGACCGCATTGCCCGTGTCAAACATGCAGGCGATCACAGCGCCGGTGCTGCCAAAAAACGCCTGCACGAGCGGCAGAGAAAAGCAGCCGATGTTGTAGCCGCCAATGTTGAGCATCCGGTAGGCGCGAAGATCCGTTCGCACCCCCTTTGTGCCCCAGTATACCAGCGCAAGCGGAAGCAGCGCGCAGAAAAAACCGATGCCCACGATCCAAAACAGCGTTTCATCGCGCGCAAAGCCGTCAAATGCCTGCACCACCGCGCACGGAAGCGTGATGTTGATCATGATCTTGGAAATCAGCCGGTGGTCCGTCCTGCCAAAGAATCCCACGCGCTTGAGCGCGTACCCCAGCACGATCACCAGCACATAGGACAAGGGCTTGACCAGATACGTCATGTGATTCCTCCCCAACCTGTGCATCACACCCGGGCAGCCGCCCGGGCTTTGCGCGTATATCCGCTGCCATTTGTTTCTTTTTCTTTATACCGCGGCAATGCATGGCCAAAAAGAAACCCGGGAGACTTTCCCCCGGGAAATTTTTTAGCCTTCGACGGCTTCCTTGAGTGCCTTGCCCGGCTTGAACATCGGAGAACGGCGGGCACCGATCTGGATCTCTTCGCCAGTCTTCGGGTTGCGAGCCTTGCGAGCCGGACGCTCCTTCACCTCGAACGCGCCAAAGCCCACAATCTGAACCTTCTCACCATTCTTGAGGCTCTCGGCG
The DNA here is from genome assembly GCA_018716525.1 of Candidatus Ventricola gallistercoris. Classification (GTDB taxonomy): domain Bacteria; phylum Bacillota; class Clostridia; order Christensenellales; family Aristaeellaceae; genus Ventricola; species Ventricola gallistercoris. The sequence continues at coordinate 10,090 of DVJV01000152.1, read as the reverse complement.
ATGATGTCGCTCATCGCGCAAACCGCAGCCTCGGCATCCTTGCGGGTCAGACCCGCCTTCGCGGCGATCGCCGCGCTCAATTCGTTCTTGTTCATCGTAGACAAAATCCTCCTTAAACACCGTCACCGCAAATGGACGTGTCTCTAAGCATAAATCGCACGAATCGGCGACTATGACATATTCTACATGCTTTCCCTCTTTCCTGCAAGAGGAAACGCCAAATTCCAAAAAATTTCATGTTTTATTGACTTTGCCGCCACTTTGTGCACGAATTTGCTCTATGCGCCGGGCTGCTGCTGCACGCAACGCCGTCTCCGCATCGAGCCCATGCGCATCCGCCAGCGCGCAGAGGCTTTCGAGCATTTCGCCGAGTCTGCGCTCATCAAGCGCCTGTGCCGCGCCGCGCGCCCGTTCAAGCAGCGCCTGCTCAGCCCCTGCGGCATCAATCTTGCCGCCTGCCGCCTCGCGCCTTATGATCTTCTGCGCGCGCATCAGCGCAGGCAGGGAGGCCGCCACATCTTCCACGCGCTCAAGCACCGTCTGCTCTCCGCGTTCCTTGCGCTTGGCATTTTCCCACACGGAGGTCACCGCCTGGGCGCTGTCCGCTTTGGCTTTGCCGAACACATGCTCGTGCCTCGTGATCATCTTGTGCGCCGCTGCGCTGGTCACATCGCGGTCGGTAAAGGCCCGGTGTTCCGCGCCGATGGCGCTGTTGAGCACCACCTGCAAGAGCACATCGCCCAGCTCGTCCGCCATCTTGGCAGGATCATCGCCGTCGAGCGCCTCCGCCGCCTCGCACGCTTCCTCGATCATGTACTGCCGCAGCGTGTGGTGCGTCTGCGCCCTGTCCCAGGGGCAGCCGCCCGGTCCCCGCAAGCGCGCAATCACCTGCACAAAATCCTCATACGACGCGCGCTGCCGCTCATACACGCTCACCGCGGGCACGAGCACCGCCGTCCTGTGATCATAGTACGGCTGCCTGTCCAGTTCGCACAGCGCAACCGGGCATGCACGGGCGCCAGGCTCCGCCGCATTCTCCAGGAAGTAAACGGTCATCTCGTCGTCAAACAGATCGCACAGCCAGAGCTTGACATCCGATGCCAGCAGGCGGTTGTCAAGCTCGGTGATCACCATCGGGCTATCCGCCTGAACGCGCATCTGCTGTGTGGAAAGCGCCGTCACCACCCGCAGGTTCTCCGTATTCACCCCGAAGGCCAGCGCCGCACACGCGGCATTGTCTGCCAGCGTCGCGCCGCCCGACACGCTGAGCGCTATATTCTCCGGCAATGCACGGGCTAAAGCGCGCACCGTCGCATCGCTCGCCGGCTCGCTGACCGCGTAACAAAGCGCGCCGCCCTCTCGGGCCAGCGCGATCAGCCTGTCCGCAATCTGCGCGCACAGTTCGTCAAAGTCCTCGCACTGCTCATAGAGCGGATCAAACGTCTCAAAGGCGATCCCCTCGCGCTTGAGCAATTCCGCCACGCCATGCCTTTGCGTGCGCAGCACCAGGTGTTGCGCACGGCGCAGGGTCTCCAGCGCGCCGAGCGTGAGCATCTGCGCGTCATCCGGCCCCAACGGCACTATGGTTATGATATGCCGGTTCATCGTCCGTTATGCCTCATCCTTTGCGTCGCCGGTCTGATTGAGCACGCTTTCGATGATAAAGCGCGGGCGGCGCTTAGTCTCATTGTAGATCTTGCCGATGTATTCGCCCACGATGCCCAGGCCCAGGAGCTGAATGCCGCCCAGCATCCAGATGGAACCCATCAGCGACGTCCATCCCGCGGAGGTATGGCCCGCCAGCTTGGAAATGAGCGCATAGAGCAGCATCACCAGGCTGACCGCGAAGATGACCACGCCGGTGGAGAACACCAGCCGGATCGGCTTAACCGAAAAAGAGGTGATGCCGTCGGCCGCAAAGGCGATCATCTTTTTGAGCGGATACTTGCTCTCGCCCGCGAAGCGCTCTGCGCGCTCATAAGTGACGGTCGTCCACTTGTAGCCGATCTGCGGCACAATGCCACGCAGGAACAGGTTGACCTCGCTAAACTGCGCAAGCCCTTCGACAGCCCGGCGGCTCATGAGCCGGTAATCGGCATGGTTAAAGACGATATCCACGCCCAGCGCCTTCATGACCTTGTAGAAGCCCTCGGCGGTAAAGCGCTTGAAGAACGTGTCCGTCTCGCGCTTGCTGCGCACGCCGTAGACGACCTCGTAGCCCTGGTGATAGGCATCCACCATGGCATCCACAGCGTTGATGTCGTCCTGCAGGTCCGCGTCCATGGAGATGATCATGTCCGCGTAGTTGACGGCGGTCAGAAGGCCCGCCAGCAGCGCATTCTGATGGCCCCGGTTGCGCGAAAGGTTGACGCCGGAGAACATCTGCGGCATCTGCTCGTGCAGGCTGCTTATGATCGGCCAGGTGTTGTCTGAAGAACCGTCGTTGACAAACATGACGCGGCTGGCCCGGCTGATCTTGCCCTGCTCCATCAACGCCTCCATCTTTGCGCGAAGGCGTTTGGATGTCTCCGGGAGCACTTCCTGTTCCTTATAGCAGGGCACCACAATATACAGCGTGTTATTTTCATTCATGAGTACATCTCTCCATTCGTTCGCCGCGTGTGAGGCCCTTACGCCCCGCACAGCCTCCGGTACAGGTTTTCAAGGCTTACACAAAGCCCCGATCCGTCTTTTTGCGCTCAGTGCCCGGGCGTCTGCACGTCGCCCTGGCCCAGCAGGCTGTCGCGAAGCGCCGCCAGTTCGCCTGCACTGCGCGAAAGCGCCGCAGCCGCGCCGCTGAGCATCTTGTCCGCATGCACGCACGCCTGGTTGTAGATGCTGTCGGCATCCTTCTCGGCGCGCTCGCGCGTCTCCATGGCATAAGCCTGTGCGCGGCGGGAAATCTCGTTTTCATCGACCATCTTCTGCGACTGCTGCTGCGCGCTGAATATGATCTGCTCGGCGCGCGTGTTCGCATCGGCGATGATCGCCTCGGAATCCTCCTGCGCCTTTTGCCGGGTCTGCCGGTCATAGGCGTCCGCTTCCTCCCGGACCTGCTTGTCAAACGCCTTGGCCTTGTTCACCGTATCGGTGTAGATCTTGTCCGCCGCATCCGCCGTCTCGTCGGCCTCCGTTTTGGCCTTTTCGATGATCTCGTTGCGGCTGTTGAGAATCGCCTGCGCCTGCTGGACGGTGTGCGGCAACACGATGCGAAGCTGACCGATCAGGTCGATGAGCGCGCTGGCCTCTACAATGCACAGGTCCCGCTTCATCGGCACGCGGTATGCGTCGTTGATCTTCGCCTCGATCTGATCGATCACCCGCTTGGCCTGACCGATGCTGTCGCTGCCCACCTGATACTCCCGGCGCATGGGCCTTTCAGCCTGCTGCTCTCTATGATCCATCTTCTACTCCTCCATATTGCCCCTGATACACGCGGTACTCCAGCCCGCAAAACCGTCGCTTTTGTGCTTACCGGGCGTCCCGGCTGCACGCGAGCGCCTTTGTAATCTCCTCGGCCAACCCATCCGGCACCATGCCGCTGATATCCCCGCCAAATGCAGCCACCTGACGCACAATGCTCGAGGAGATGCTCGCATACCGGTCAGACGTAGTCATCAGCAGCGTTTCCACGCCGCCCAGCAGGCGGTTGGTCTGCGCCATCTGGTATTCGCTTTCAAAGTCTCCCAGCGGTCTGAGCCCGCGCACCACCGCGCTCGCGCCCACTTCATGCGCGCAAGTCACCAGCAGGCCCCCGTGGGCGATCACACGCACATTGGGCAGCGCCCGGCAGGCCGCTTGCAGCAGGCTCACCCGCATGGAAACCGGCAGATAGCCGCGTTTCTCCGGGTTGTGCATGACCGCCACAACCAGCTCCCCGCAAAGCCCCGCCGCGCGCTGAATCACGTCCAGATGGCCCAGCGTCACCGGGTCAAAGCTGCCCGCATACAGCAGCGTATCCATGCTCCTCACACCTCCCCGGGCTGCGCCGCACGCCGCACGAACGTGATCTGCGTATCGCCATACTTGCGGCAGTCAAAGGCTTCAAACCTTTCGTCAAGCCGCGGCGCGCAGCCGCTTCTGTGCTCCACCACCAGCAAAAATGCCTCGGCAAGCAGGCCTCCGTCATAGAGTGCCGCGCACATTTCGCCGGTATTCTCCATTCTGTACGGCGGGTCGATAAAAACCAGGTCAAACACCGCGCCTTCCCGCGAGAGCGCATCCATCGCCGCACGGTAATCTCGCGCAAGCAGGCGGCACCGCTCCTGCAGGCGCGTAGTCTCCATATTCTTTCGGATGGCCGCGCAAGCCGCACGGTCTGCATCCACCAGCACAGCGCTCTGCGCGCCCCGGCTGAGCGCCTCCAGCGAAAGCGCGCCCGTGCCCGCAAACAGATCGAGCACGCGCGCATCCTCCACATCCCATCGCAGAATGTTAAAGAGCGATTCGCGCACATAATCCTGTGTGGGACGCGTTTTTTCCCCCGCAGGGGCGACGAGTGTGCGGCCCCTTGCCTGCCCGCCGATGATCCTCATACGCCGCAACTCCCCTTTAGTCTGCCTGTTTTTTCATTATAGCAGACTAGTTCCCGCTTTTCAAGCCCGCCCACAGCCGCTCAGACGAGCTCCTTTTTGCGCTTCTTTTCCTCTTCCTGGCGGTGGCCATAGTGCACCTGCTTGGGGTGATCCAGCAGCTCGTCGGCCACCTTGTTCTTCTGCGCCCGGCGTGCCGCGATTTTTTTGGCTCTGCGGTTTTGCGCCTGGCGCTTCGCGCTCTGCGCCGGGCCGCACAAATAGCCGATCAGGTATGCAATCGGATAGCTGGCCACAAACAGCGGCGACAACCGGTCGATCTGCTGCACCATGATCTGCGGATCGGAAAAGAGGTTGACATAGACCAGCTCTGTCAGGCGCACCGCCATGCGCAGCCAGTCCTTGACCACCATGCCGGAAGACGCCGTGTAAGCGCCAAGCGGGCCCATGATATCCGAACGCGAGGCATAGTTATCCGTCAGCCACAGGGGCAGATCCTGCAGGACATAGGTGTAGGGCTTGGCCGTCACCGCCAGGTATACGGCGATGGCAAGCGGAATGCCAAAGACCAGCAGCGCCGCACACAGCGCCTTGAGCGGATGGTAGCAGGCGCTGTCGTCCTGAGCCGACGGCGTGCGCCCTTCCTTTTCGAGGTGTGTGTAAAAGCGGCTCGCATCGGCATCGCGCACGCCGGTGGTCAGGCCGTCACCGAAGCACAAAAGCAAAATGCCCGCAATGATGATCAGCGAAAGCGACATGCGCAGCCATGCGCTTTCCAGCACCTGCAAGGCGCTGAACATCAGCCCCATCGCCACAATGGCGATGAGGATGACCACCAGTTTGCCCACAAGCCCCGGCACCTGCCTGCCCCATCGCCCGGCAAGCCGGAGGGGCTTTTTCTCTTTTTTGCTGCTTTTGCCTCTCTCGGGCGTCTTGTTCATGTGATTGCCTCCTCTGCTGTGAAAATCGTCCGCGAAGGCGTGACGATGACATCCATGCGTGCATCGTGCGGCTCAAACGGGATCTCGTCAAGCAACGCAAAGTCATGGCAGACGCCCACGCGCAGCGCCCGCGTTGCAGGCAGAAACCGGTCGTAATAGCCGCCCCCCTGCCCGATGCGGTGGCCCATCCGGTCAAACGCCACACCGGGCGTCAGGATCAAGTCGATCTGCTCAGGGCTGACGGTTGCAGCACCGGATGAGGGCGCAAAGATACCGTATGCCCCGCGCCCCAGTGCTGAAAGATCCGGCACGATGCACGCGCTCAGAATGCCTTTCTCTTCGCAGCGGGGCAGCACCAGCATGCGGCCGGAGGAAAGCACATCTTTGAGCACCCCGTCAAGCGACAGCTCGCCCCTGATCGCCACATACGCCATCACCACGCGGGCCTGCCGGTATGCGGCAAGCTCCCCAATGCGCGCGCGCACCTGCTGCGCATCCGCCTGCTGACGGTCTTTGCCAAGCGTAGCCCTTTGGGCGCGCAGGCCGTCGCGCAGGCGGCTTTTGTCCTCCCGCCGCATCATGCATTCAGATAGACGCGCGGCACGCGCTTGCCGGGAGAGCAGAGCACCTCATAGCTGATCGTGTGAAGCCAGGCGGCCATCTCCTCTGCGGAAATGCAATCCTCCCCCTGCGCGCCGAGCAGCACGACCTCGTCACCCACCTGCGCATCCGGAATCCTTGTGACATCCACCATGATCTGATCCATGCACACGCGCCCCAGAATCGGCGCGCGCTTGCCGCGCACGAGCACGCACCCGCACCCTGAAAGCGCACGGCGGTATCCATCGGCATAGCCCACGGGCACGGTCATCACGCGGGTGGGCTCCTTTGCTTCAAACAGGCCGCCATAGCTGACCCGGTCGCCCGGCGCAATCGTCTTGACGAACACGGCGCGGGCCGTCCAGCGCATGGCAGGCATCAGGCCGCTGACACCCGGAACAGGCGGATACCCATAGAGCGCAATGCCGCCGCGAACCATATCCGCATGAATCTGCGGATAGCAGAATATGGACGCGGTATTCGCCGCATGGCGCATGATCCTGCCCGGATGCACCTGCGCAATCGCTTCGCACAGCGCCTCAAAGCGCGCAATCTGCACGAGCGTGCCGGTGCGGTCCTCTTCATCGGCCGTAGCCATATGCGTAAAGCAGCCCGTCAGTTCGACGCCCGGCAGGCTGTCGATCAGCCGGACGAGCGCCTGCACATCCTCCGCCGTGCGCAGGCCAATGCGGTTCATACCCGTATCCAGCTTGACATGCACGCTCACCGGTTTGCCCAGTTTCTCGCCTGCCTTTGAAAGCGCGCGCACGCGCGCCTCGTCAAAGACCACCTGGGTCATGCCGTGCGCGGCGACGGCCTCCGCCGCCTCCTCTTCGATGCCGCCAAGCACCAGAATGGGCGCGTCAATCCCCGCCTCGCGCAGCTCTATGCCCTCCTCCGGAATGGCGACGGCCAGCATATCCGCCCCCGCCTCCAGCGCCGCGCGCGCCACGGGCACCGCGCCATGGCCGTATGCATTCGCCTTGACGACCGCCATCAGCCCGGCGCCGCCCGCCACATGCGCCTTCATCACGCGCACATTGTTGCGAATGGCCGCCAGATCAATCTCACACATCGTATGCCGCTGCAAGAAAACCGCCTGCTTTCTTCCGATATTCACCCTTGATGGGCAGGCCCTGCCGGTTTCTTCCCGGTCACGCCCGCGCTTCGTCTATTATACCCTGAACACGGCCAAAAGGAAAGCCACCCCTTCGCTTCTATTTCGCCGCTACCCGTCATAGGCGTTTAGGGGCCGGACGTATGGCCCGAAAGGGGGAACCTGCAATTGGACATCCTCACCTGTGCGCTCGCGCTGCTCAGCGGCGTCATCGGCGCGGGCTTTGCCTCCGGCAGGGAAATCGACCGCTTTTTTGCCGGACATGGCGCGATGTCCGGCGCCGCCATTCTGTGCGCGCTGCTGACACTGCACGCGCTGTTCGTCCGCCTGCCCGCGCAGCTTGAGCGGGCAGGGGTCTCTTCGCTTTCGGGGCTGTGCCGCGTGCGCTTCGGGCGCGCCATGGGCCTGGCTTTGACCATGCTGTTTGTCCTGCTCAGCGCCATCACCGGAGGCGCCATGCTCTCCGCCTGCGCGGAGCTCGGCGCGCTCGTTTTGCCCATGCGCCACGCCTACGGGCTTTGCATGGGGTTCACGCTGGCGCTCGGCGCTGTGCTCGCCTTTTTAGGCATTCCCGGCCTCGCTGCCGCCGGGGCAGGGCTTTGCGCGCTGTTGCCCCTGCTGCTGCTGCGCCTGCTCTCGCTGCCCGCCGGGGAAGCCTGTTTTCTGCCTGCCATGACGCCCGATCTGCCCGTGCGCGCGTGTGTGGATGGCGCGGCTTACGGCGCGCTCAATGCGGCCATGCTCGCAGGAGCCCTGCCCATGCTGCTCACCCTCAAGCCCGGAAGGCGCCGCAAAGCCTCGCTGCTCTTTTGCGCGCTCTTTGGCGCGCTGCTGCTGCTGGGCACGCTCGTGTGCAGGCATCACCGCCAGGCCATTGCGCTCATGCCGCTGCCGTTTGTGTATCTGAGCCGGGCGCTGGGCGCCGGGGGCTACACGCTCGTGGCGCTGTGCATGTATGCCGCCGCGCTCTCCACGCTGTGCACCATGCTCTGCGCGCTGGCGCGCTGCCTGCCCCTGCCGCGCCCCACCGGCCTCGCGCTGGGCGCGGTTGCCTGCCTGCTTTTTGCCATGATCGGATTCGGGCGCATCGTGCAAAGCGGCTATCCGGTGCTCGGCGCGCTCTGCGCCGCGCTGATGCTGCTGCTCTGCCTGCCGCTCCCCACTTCTTCCTTCGCGCCTCAGGAAGCCAGCCAGTCGAGCAGATAACCGTCCCAGCGGCTGCCGGTGGCCTCGTAAAGCGCCGCTTCCAGCGCGTCAAAATCCGCCACGCCCCCGGCATTGCGCTCCACATACAGCGAAAGCGCCTTCAAAAACGCCTCTTCGCCGACAGACTGGTCAATGCCCATGAGCATCACCGCGCCCTGGTCGCGCAGCACCTGGGTCATCTCGCTGTCTCCGCCAAAGTGGTCCACGCCACTGCCGATGGTAACCCCGTACGGCCGCGTCAGCCGTGTGGAAACCTCGATCTCCTCGTAAAACCGCGCTTCATACGCATCCACACCCTTTGCGCGTCGGTACGCGAGCAGCTCCACCGCCGACGCCAGGGACTGGCTCAGCCAGGGCGCATTCCACGGGTCGTTTTCCACCTGAATGCCAAACACCTGCCGTGCCACAAGCCGCGTCATCTGCGCCAGCAGCGCATCGCCCTTGCTTTCGGCGTCCAGCGCGATCAGCCCGGAGCCCACGAGCCCTTCTTCCCGGCTCGTATCGGCCTGCACCACGCTCAGCGCCGTGAATGGGTAGCCGATGCCCAAGTCAGAAAGCGCCTCCAGCGCATCCACCGCTGCGGAAAGCAGCCTGTCGGCCACGCCGCCGCTTTCGGCCAGCACGCTCACCAGCACGCCGTCCGCCTGCTTCTGCCTGATCGCACCGCCCTTGCGGGCAGCGAAGGACACATCTCGCGCGCCCTGCATCTGCGCGCTCAGCGTGCGCGTGCCGTCGGCATTCTCCTGCACATGAACCAGCGAAGCGCCCGTTGCAACCTGCACACCGCTTGGCACGGTCAGCGCCAGGCTGACGTCAAACGCCTGCGCATAGCTCGGCTCGGCCAGCGCATCCCATGCATCCGTGCGCCACTCGCCGTCCTCCTCCTCCCACATGGCCAGTACGGGCAGCGCGCCGATATACAGCCCCACGCCGTCCTGCATGCCGATGAAGCCATCCACCTCGGGAAGCGTCATTTCAAAGTGCCAGGCGATTTCCAGCGTCTTTTCCGGCGCCCAGGCCGTCCGGATGCGCAGCACGGACGGGTCCTCCTGATCCAGCGACCAGTCCGCCTCGCTTCCGCCCTCAAGCACGGAAGAAATGGTCATGCTGCCTTCCTGCACGCCATTGGCGTACAGGCGCAGCACCACCTCCGAGCACTGCGCGCCCGTGCGGTTGGTGGCCGTCAGGTGCATGTCGCCGGAGGCGTGCTGTGCATCCTTGGAAAGCTGCGCGCTGACGCTCAGAAAGTCGCGCTCGGACTCGCGCCCGATCGCAGGTTCCTCACTGACAAGCAGCGCGCGGTTTGCATTCAGCCCCACAAACACCGCCGCCACAGCCGTCAGCACAACCAAAGTCAGGATAATGATGCGTTTTTTCATCGCGTTCTCCATAAGCAAAAGCGGGATGGCCATCTCGTCCTCCCGCTTTCGTGTCATGCCTTCTTGTCAAACTTCTCTCCGCAGCTCTTGCAGGTGATCGTCACATTTCCCACCCCGCGCGGCACGCGCAGGCGCGCTTTGCACTTGGGGCAGGTGAAGTAGCGATACTTCTTGCTGTTCTTCATGCGGTTCATCCACTCTGTCACCGCGCGGCGGATGTTCTGCGTTTTTTCCAGATACACCTGGTTTTCGTGCGCGCGCTGGTAGCGGTTCTTGCTGAACATGCGCACGAACATGACGATCAGCAGCGCATCG
>DVJV01000151.1 GCA_018716525.1 Candidatus Ventricola gallistercoris | reverse complement strand
GACCACGATGGGCCTTGTCATGTAGTCGAGAATCGTCTCCGTCTGGGCATAGAGCCTGTCAATGAACTTCTCGAGCACCCGGCTGCTCACGCCGCTTTCCATCTGCTCCACAGCGGCGCGCAGCTTTTCGCCAAAGCGCTCCATCGTCCGGCTCTCACGGGTGAAGGCCGCGGGCACGGCGACCTCGCCCTCTTCCAGCGGCAGGTCGGCCAGCGTGGCTTCGCCGTCCCCCTCCTGCGCGCTGCTGCGCAGCGCCTCCTCCTGGCGGGAGAGCTCCGCGAGCAGCACCCGGGCGAGCTCCTGCACGCCTTCCTGCGGCACAGGCGCTTCCGTCGCCGGCGGGATGGCGATCTCCTGCAGATTGTTTTGCGAGCGCTGGCTCATCACGTCAAACTGGCGGATGGAGTCGACCTCATCGTCAAAAAACTCCACGCGCACCGCGCTGGGCGCATCCGCCGGGTAGATATCCACAATGCCGCCGCGCACGGAAAACTGGCCTTTGCCCTCGACCATGTACTCGCGCGTGTAGCCTGCAGCCAGCAGGCGGCAGAGCAGCTCATCCGTGGGCACCTGCTCCCCTACGCGCAGGGAAATCGTATTGGCATAAAACACCGCGCGCGGCATCACCCGGTGCAACAGCGCATCCGCAGGTGCGACCACCGCCCGCGTCTTTCCGGCAACCAGCCTGCGCAGCGTCTCAATGCGCCGGTATGCCACCTCACGGCTGGCCGCTACATCCTGATAAAACGTGATCTCCCGCGCCGGGAACAGGCTCACGCCTCCGCCCAGCAGCGCAGAGAGATCCTCCATCGTCTGCGCTGCCGCGCGCTCGCTCTCGCACAAAAAGAGCAGCGGCCTTCCCGTCCGCTCCGACAGCGCGCAAGCCAGGTGCGCCTTCTGCGCCCCCGCCAGGCCGGATGCGGCAATGACCGCCTGCTCCTTCCCGCTCTCCCTGACAATCTGCTCAAAGGGCGCATACCCGCTGAGCGCGTCAAACAAAAAATGCGTCTGCATAGCTTCTCCTCAATCCCGATGATGCCCCGATAACGCCCGGATGCAAGCGGCTTTTGCGCCGTCAGACCGGGGCGTTGGCCAGGCGCATGGCGCTCTCCAGGCCGTTTTTGAGCATGTCTTCCACCGCGTCCGCCGCATGAAGGAAGGCGTCAAACTGCGTCTTGCGCTCCTCGGGCGTCTGGTAGTGGGAAAGCACCCAGTCCACCAGCTCCCATCCCTCCGGCTTCTTGCCCACGCCCACGCGCAGGCGCGGAAAATCCTGCCGGCCCAGAAGCCCGATCACCGAGCGCATCCCGTTGTGGGTGCCCGCGCTGCCGCTGGCCCGCATCCGCACCTTGCCCAGCGGCAGGTCGATGTCATCGTAAACGAGCAGCAGCCTGTCCATGGGCGGCTTATACCAGGAAACGATCTCGCTGACGCACTGCCCGGACAGGTTCATAAACGTCTGAGGCTTGACGAGCACCAGCTTTTCTCCGCCGCAGAAACCCTCGCCGATCAGGCCGTGCATGGCGATCTTCGTCAGGGCGATGCCCTGCTTTTCCGCGAGCACGTCGATCACATCAAACCCCACATTGTGCCGCGTCCTTTGGTACTCTTTGCCCGGATTGCCCAGGCCGATGACAATGAGCATACTTCCTCCTGTTTCCCAAAACAGCCTTTGCGGGAACGCCCTCAGGGCGCTCCCGCTCAAATGGCCGGTTGTATCCTGTAATGGTTTGCTTACGCCTTGGCGCGCTCGGCCGCCTGGGCCAGCCATGCCGCCGGACGGATGACCGCCGTGCCGCTGCTCTCGTCCGTATCTTCGATGACCAGCAGCGACTTGACGCCGTCCAGCCGCTTTTTGGCAGGCTCCTGCGTGCTCACCAGCACACACACGCCCACCACGGTGACGGCAAACTCGCGCATCATGTCCACCATGCCGCGCGCAGTGCCGCCCGCCCGCATGAAGTCATCGACGATCAGCGCGCGCTGTCCCTCCCGGACGGCCCGGCGCGAGAGGCTCATGGTCTCCACGCGGTTGCCCGATCCCGACAGATAATTGATATTCACCGCCGGCCCTTCATAGACCTTGCTGTCCCGCCGGACGATGACCATCGGCACATTGAGCGCCTTGGCGGTCATCATCGCCACCGGAATGCCCTTGGTCTCCATCGTCAGCACGAGATCGGGCTCGGCGCGGTAGAACTGGGAAGCAATGATCGTGCCCATGCGCTCGACGACATCTGGCATGGCCAGAATGTCCGCCATATAGATGAAGCCGCCGGGCAGCACGCGCCCGGGCGCGGCGAGCATCTGTGCCAGATCGCGGACGGTGCGGTAGGCATCCTCCGGCGAAAGCACAGGGCGGTAGCGCACACCGCCAGCCGCACCGGTGACGGTGTCCAGCTGGCCCAGCCTGAACTGCGAAAACACCCCGCGCAGGATGTCGATATCCTCGCTGAGCGTAGACTTCGCCGCGCCGAACATCTCACAGAACGTCCCGAGCGTGAAGATCTTGTTGGGCGACTCCACCAGAATTCTCGTCATGGCGGCCAGGCGTTCGTTACGGCGAATGCGATCCATATCCGACCCTCCCAAACACGAATGATAAGGCGATTGTGTACTATTATAATTCACCATTTCAAATAAATAAAGACTTTTGTGACATTTTTTCCCGAATTTATCACTCTTTATCAAAACGTTCAGGTTTTTTTCGTTTTTCGGTTGATCGGCGCGTCCGCTTTGACGTATAATAGGCATAAAGCTTGTGCTGCATCCATGTGTTTTGCGGCACACACCCATCAAAGGAGGCACACACATGCCGCACATCAGGGATTTTGCGGGCAAGCGCGCACATATGATCGGCATCGGCGGCAGCTCCATGAGCGGGCTGGCCGGCATGCTCGCGCAATCGGGCGTGCGGGTCACGGGGTCCGACTCCGCCCGTTCCTATATGACCGACGCGCTCAACGCACAGGGCATTCCCGTATCCATCGGGCACCGGGCCGAAAATGTGGATGGCGCAGATCTGGTGATCTACTCGGCCGCCATCGCCGAGGATAACCCCGAGCGCGCACGCGCTGCTGCGCTGGGCATTCCCCAGATGGAGCGCGCCACGCTGCTGGGGCAGCTCATGGAGGGCTACCGCCACGCGATCAACGTGTGCGGCACGCATGGCAAGACGACCACCACCTCGATGATTGCGGAGGTGCTGGTGGACACGGGGCTTGACCCCACCGTGCACATCGGCGGCCAGCTCGATTACATCGGCGGCAGCACGCGCGTGGGCGGGCACGAGACATTCGTCGTGGAAGCCTGCGAGTTTCACGCCAGCTTTTTGCAGTTCCACCCGACCATCGCGGTCATCACCAACATAGAGGAAGACCATCTGGATTACTACCGGGATCTTTCCGACATCTGCCACGCCTTCGCGCGCTTCTGCGAGCTGCTCCCCCCGCACGGCGTGTGCATCGGAAATGGCGACGACCCCCGTGTGCGCGACCTGCTTACCCGCCAGCATTGCAAAGTGGTCACCTACGGCATGGGCGAGGATTGCCAGTGGCGGCCCGCCAACCTGACATACGATGAAACCGGCTGCGCCCAGTTTGACTTCGCCTTTGAGGGAAACTGCGTGGCGCACGTCGCGCTGCGCGTGCCGGGCGCCTTCAACGTCATGCACGCGCTGGCGACAATGGTTGCCTGCGTGGAAGTGGGTGCATCTGCCAAGGCCGTGGCACAGTCGCTCTCTCAGTTTACGGCGCCGCACCGCCGCTTTGAGCACACCGGCACGGTGTGCGGCGTGGAGCTGTACACCGACTACGGCCACAACCCGGCTGAAATGTACAGCGCGCTTGAAAATGCCTCCCGCCAGCCGCACCGCCGCCTGTGGGCGGTGATGCAGCCGCACACGTATTCGCGCGTCAAGACGCTTTTCAAGGACTACATCCACTGCTGCGATCTGGCCGACGAGATCCTGATCACGGACATCTTCGCCGCACGCGAAAAGGACCCCGGCGACATTCACGCCACCATGCTGGTCGATGCGATCGCGGCCACCGGCCAGAGCGTGCACTACACGCCCACGTTTGACGACGCGGAGGCCTATCTGCGCGCCCACTGGCAGCCGGGCGATCTGGTGATCACCATGAGCTGCGGAGACATTCACCTGCTCAATGCGCAGATTCAAAAGCACGGCGAGACGTGGACCCGCGCTTAAATCCCCAAGCCGGCAAAATCTGCAATGGCAAAACGCATCAACCCCCCGTGTCATGATGACACGGGGGTCAGCGTGTCGAAAAAGTCCGCCTGCGGCGTCCTTTTCCGAGTATTTGCACCGTTTCCCTCTCGGCTCTATGAGCCTCCCGGGCGGGAAACAGTGTAAGGAAACCTTGCTGCGCAAGGCTTCCGAATCCGCCGCACA
>DVJV01000150.1 GCA_018716525.1 Candidatus Ventricola gallistercoris | reverse complement strand
TTCTCAAATGGGACATCGCCTTTGTATACATGGTGACTTATCTGGAACAGCTTGCCAAGGCGGCCGCTGCGCTCTGGCGTTATCGGCAAGGCAGGTGGATACGCACGATTGTCAGGGAGGATGCTTAAATGAACGATCAGCAGCATACGTATGTTTGTCCCAAATGCGGCTGCACGCAGTTTGAACACGATCAATTCCAAGCTACGGGCGGCAATTTCGCCAAAATCTTCGATATACAGAACAAAAAGTTTATCACCATCAGCTGCGCGCAGTGCGGGTATACAGAGCTCTACCGCGCGAATACCACCAGCGGCTGGAACATACTTGATTTCCTCATGGGCAACTAGGGGGCGGGAACGTGGATCGAGAGCGGTATGATCTTCTGGACGCCTACATGCACAAGCGCATGCGCGGCGCGGACGGCGCGCACGACTGCGAGCACGTCTACCGCGTGCTTGGCGTCGCGCTGGACGTTGCCGCCAGTGAGCCTGAGGCCGATGTGGATGTCGTCATTGCCGCCTGTCTGCTCCACGACATCGCCCGGCGCGATCAACTGCGCGATAAGCACGTCTGTCACGCTGCGCTGGGGGCGGAAAAGGCGGAAAAGTTTCTCGTCAAGAACGATTTTGATGAAGATTTTGCCCGTCGCGTAGCAGAATGCGTGCGCACGCATCGCTTTCGCAAGGGCGACGCGCCGCAGAGCATCGAGGCGCAAATCCTCTACGACGCCGACAAGATCGACGTCTGCGGCGCGACGGGCATTGCCCGCACGCTCCTCTATCAGGGACATTCCAACGGCGCGCTCTACGCCGTTCGCCCGGACGGTTCTTTGGCGGATGGCCTGGGGGAAAAGGGCGAGACATTCTTCGGCGAGTATAAGCGCAAACTGGAAGGCATCTACTGCCGCCTGTTTACCGCACGTGCCCGCGAGATCGCCCGCGAGCGGCAGGCGGCGGCACGGGCGTTTTATCAGAGTATGCTCGCCGAGGTGTACGCCTCACGGGAAAAGGGCATAGAACTGTTGCAAAAACAATTGGCAGGCGGCAACTCCCGTGTAGAGCTGCAGGCGCCCCCATTCTGAATTAACAAAAAATCCCTTGACGCTGCGCAAAAATTCGCAGTAATCTTTGGGTATATACTTATATCCGACGCTTTGCCCTGAGCGCCATAAGGAGGAGCAGCACATGGAAAGATCCATCGTTTACTTTACCGACTTCCGCTGCCCGGTGGGGACCAGCCAGTTGGATAAGCTGCGCAGGCTCTGCATCGCCGCCGGCATCCAGGCCATAGACATGGAGGGCAAGTTCGTCGCCATCAAGATGCATTTCGGCGAACTGGGCAACCTCGCCTTTCTGCGCCCCAATTACGCCAAAGTCATTGCCGACCTCTGCAAAGAGCGGGGCGGCCTGCCCTTCCTCACCGACTGCAACACGCTCTATCCCGGCAGCCGCAAAAACGCTCTCGAACATATGGATTGCGCCAACCTCAACGGCTTCAACACCGTCACCACCGGTTGCCAGATCATCATCGGCGATGGCCTGCGCGGCACGGACGAGGTGGAAGTGCCTGTCGTCAACGGCGAATACTGCAAGACCGCCAAGATTGGCCGCGCCATCATGGACGCGGACGTCTTCATCAGCTTGTCGCACTTCAAGGGCCACGAGGCCACTGGCTTTGGCGGCGCGCTGAAGAACATCGGCATGGGCTGCGGCAGCCGCGCCGGCAAGATGGATCAGCATAAGAATGGCAAGCCTGCCATCAAAGAGACCCTCTGCCGCGGCTGCCGCCGCTGTGCCCGCGAGTGTGGCAGCGACGCCATTGACTATGTAAATAACAAGGCTGTCATCGACTACGATAAATGCAAGGGCTGCGGCCGCTGTATCGGCGCCTGCTCGTTCGACGCCGTTTATAATCCCAACGACAGCGCCAACGAGATTCTCGACCGCAAAATTGCCGAATACGCCCAGGCCGTCTGCCATGGGCGCCCCTGTTTCCACGTGGCCCTGGTGCGCGATATCAGCCCCAACTGCGACTGCCACGGCGAGAACGACGCGCCCATTCTTCCGGATGTGGGCATGTTCGCCAGTTTCGATCCCGTGGCCCTCGATCAGGCCTGCGCGGACGCCTGCCTGAAGATGCCGCCCATCGCCAACAGCCAGCTCGGCGACAACCTCGCCCGTCCGGACTGGCACTGTCATCACGACCATTTCAAGGACAATAACCCCAATATCGAGTGGAAGGCGACGCTGGAGCAGGCCGAAAAGATCGGCCTCGGCAGCCGCGAGTACACGCTGAAAAAGATTTAAGGCCAAGGCAAAAGGCGGGGCGGACGCGATATGTGTCCGCCCCGCTTGGCATGTCAATGACGGCGTTTACCTCGCTGTTTCGTCTTTCCTGAAAGAAGGACGATGAACGGCGGCGCAATGGTCAGGAGCGCCGCAAGGATGAAGCCCACGCGCGCGGCGCTCGCCAGCGCCGGCAGAGGGGGCCCAAAGAGCGCTATCAGGTGGGCGGCGAAGGCCAGCAGAACGCAGGCGACGTCCGCGAGGAAGAAGCCGTACAGCCACAGCAGCCCTTCCTGACGAAACCGGCGGACATATCCGAGGAAGAGGAATTTGCGCAGCATGTCGCGCCCGAATATGACGTCAAAGGCACGGCGGTCGCGCGCAAAGCGCAGGCGCGTGACGAAAAAGCGCCGCGAGACCAAAATCATAGCCACATAGAAAAGCGCGCTGAACGCGACGGCGGCGATGCCCTCAAGCGCCATACCGTTTTCCATGGTAGATCACCCTTCCTTTTTCCGCCGCCGCCATCTGCGCGTGTCGGGGAAGAATATCTGCATACAAGAGGACAGTGCGCAAAGAAGGAACATGGCAAAATGCGCCTGCGCCAGCGCGTAGCTTTCGGGGAAGAAGATGACGGCCGCGTGCAAAAGCAGGGCGAGCAGGCC
>DVJV01000017.1 GCA_018716525.1 Candidatus Ventricola gallistercoris | reverse complement strand
GTCTGCATGGGAGGGATTTTTAGATGGAATTTCGAGAGAGCAGAACACGGGAAAACCTGATGCGCGCATTCGCGGGGGAGAGCCAGGCCCGCAACCGCTACACATTTGCAGCCCATGCGGCCCGGAGCGCCGGGCTCAACTGGGTGGAGCGCGTGTTCCGCCTCACGGCGGATCAGGAGCGGGAGCACGCCGAGCTCTTTATCAAGCATCTGGCGCAGTGCGAAGGGGAGAACATTCACATCGACGCCAGTTACCCGGTGGAAAACATCGCCTGGACGCTGGACAGGTTGCTGCGTTCGGCCCAGCACAATGAATATGAAGAGGCACACAGCGTCTATCCATCCTTCGCGCAGATCGCGCGAGAAGAAGGGTTCCCCGCGGTGGCCGCGACGTTTGAACAGATTGCGGCGATTGAGCAGTCGCACGGCGACCGGTTCGGCCAGCTCGCCCAGCGCGCGGAAGAAGGCCGGCTCTTTGAGTGCGATCATGAGGTGCCGTGGCTCTGCCTGAATTGCGGTCATGTGCATTATGGCACCCAGGCGCCTGGGGTTTGCCCGGTGTGCAAGCATGCGCAAGGGTACTTCGTGCGCGTGGAGGGATCGGAGATTCTGGTGCCGCGCGGCTGACCTTTTCTGCGATTGCAGTCTGAATGACTTTGGCGCACGTGAAGCGGAGAAGAAAGTTTGGGGGATAAGGTTTGGGAAGCCCGCATAGCCGTGTTGCAAACGGCGTAAATTGTGATTTCCGACGCCTTGCCGGGCTGTTTCGCCGACAGGGTGAGCCGGGTTCCAAGTTTTTAGGGAGATTGGAAAACAGACCAGCGTTCATGCTATTTAAAGCCAATCAATATGGGAATGGCATGACGATATGAAACAAGCGACCTTTGCCACACTGGGCAAGGGTCGCTTGTCAATATCATGGGAGAATTCTCAGCCGTTGACGAGGTGGCAAGCCACAAAGTGTCCGGGGGCGGCTTCTCGAAGCTCAGGCCGCTCCTGGGCGCAGCGCTCGGTAGCATAGGGGCAGCGCGCGCGGAAACGGCAGCCTGCCGGAGGATCAATGGGCGTGGGCACATCGCCGCTCAGGTGGATGCGTTCCCTGGATGCCGCCAGATCGGGGTCGGGCACAGGCACAGCGCTCATCAGCGCCTTGGTGTAGGGGTGAAGCATGTGCCGGTAGAGCTCATCTACGGGCGCACGCTCGACCATGCAGCCCAGATACATCACGCCCACAGCGTGCGAGATATGGCGGACCATCGACAGATCGTGCGAGACGAAGAGATAGGAGAGCGACAGCTTTTCCTGCAAGGCTTCCAGCGTGTTGATGACCTGCGCCTGGATGGATACGTCCAGCGCGGAGATCGGTTCGTCACACACAATGAAATCGGGGTTAGAAGCCAGGGCACGCGCAATGCCCACGCGCTGACGCTGCCCGCCGGAGAACTCGTGCGGGTACCGCTGCATGTGGTCGGGCTTGAGGCCCACCAGGTCGATCAGCTCGCGCACACGCTCATGGCGCTCAGAGGCGCTCAGCTCGCTGTGCAGCAGCGGCTCAGCGATGATGGAGGATACGGTCATCCGCGGGTTGAGCGAGGCATAGGGATCCTGAAAGATCATCTGCATGCGGCGGCGGTAGGGGGCAAGCTGCTTTTCATTCAGCTGGGCGATATCCTGCCCGTCAAAGAGCACCTGTCCACCCGTGGGGGTGTACAGCCGCACGATGCTGCGGCCCACCGTCGTCTTGCCGCAGCCGGATTCTCCGACCAGGCCGAACGTCTGCCCCGGCTGAATGGCGAAGCTGACATCGTCCACCGCTTTGAGCAGCCGGCGCGGCTTGCCGCTGAGCGTGCGTCCCACAGGAAAGTACATCTTCAGGTTGCGGGTTTCTACAATGGGTGTGCTCATTCGCGGTTTCCCTCCCAGGTGACGCTCGGCGCGCCTTCGTCAAGCAGATAGCAGCGCGCGCAGTGGGTGTCCGACAGCGTGTGCATGGCGGGCATGGCGCTGTTGCAGATGTTCATGGCGTACGGGCAGCGCGCCACAAACGGGCAACCCGGAGGCGGCGCGATCAGATCGGGCGGAGACCCGGGAATGGGCACCAGTTTCTTGCGCTCGCCGGATTTCTGCGGAATCGAGCGCAGCAGGCCCCACGTGTAGGGGTGACGCGGGCGGTAGAAGATGTCGCGCACGGTGCCCTCTTCCACCACTACGCCACCGTACATGACCAGCACACGGCTGCACATGCCCGCAATCACGCCCAAGTCGTGCGTGATCAGGATGACTGCCGTGCCCAGCTTCTCTTGCAGGCTGGCGAGCAGGTCGAGAATCTGCGCCTGGATGGTCACATCCAGCGCGGTGGTGGGTTCGTCGGCGATGATCAGCCGCGGGTTGCACATGATGGCCATGGCGATCATGATGCGTTGGCGCATGCCGCCCGAAAGCTCGTGCGGGTACTGCTTCATGCGGCTTTCCGGGTCGGGAATCTCGACCAGACGCAGTTTTTCAAGCACCGTAGCGCGCGCCTGTTCGCGGCTCATGTGCTTGTGAATGCGCAGCGGCTCAGTCAGCTGCTGGCCGATGGTAAACAGCGGATTGAGCGATGTCATCGGGTCCTGAAAGATCATGCCGATCTGGTCGCCGGAGATCTTGCGGAACATCGCAGGCGTGAGCTGGGTCAGGTCCGTGCCGTCAAAGACCATCTTGTCGGCGCTGATGCGCGCGTAATCGGGCAGCAGGTGCAGCACAGAGAGCATGGATACGCTCTTGCCGCAGCCGGATTCGCCGACAATGCCGACCGTCTCCCCTTCATCCACGTGCAGATCGACGCCGCGAACGGCCTGCACCTTGCCCACGTGGATGTCAAAAGTCGTCTGAAGGTTTTCAATATCGAGCAGTCGCAAGGGTTTTCCTCCCATCAGTTCAACATGTGCGTCTTAGCAAAGGCCGCCGGAGCAGGTCGAGCGCTTATTTTTTAAGTTTGGGGTCGAGCGCATCGCGCAGGCCGTCGCCGATAAAGTTCAGCGAGAACATCGTCAGGCTGATGGCCGCAATCGGGAAGAACATCTGATACGGGGCACTGTTGAGCTTTTCAATGGCCGCATTGGCGAGCGTGCCCCAGGAGGCCATGGGCGATGCGATGCCGATGCCCAGGAACGAGAGGAACGCTTCAGAGAAGATCGCGCTGGGTACCAGGAACATCACCGATACGATGATCGGGCCCATGGCATTGGGCAGCAGGTGCCGCACGAGAATTTCAAAGTTGCTGGCGCCGGCCAGCTTGGCGGCCAGCACGTACTCCTGATGCTTGAGGCTGACCACCTGCGAGCGCGTAATGCGCGCGGTGCCGACCCACGAGGAGATGCAAAGTGCGATCAGAATCGATCGCACGTTGGAGCCCATCAGCATCATCAGCAGGATGATATACAGCAGCGAAGGCAGCGCGATCAGGATGTCGACAATGCGCATCATGATGTTGTCGACCGTTCCGCCGACATAGCCTGCGATGCCGCCGTAAAGCACGCCGATGACCATATTCACCAGCGCGGCGACCACGCCGATGGTCAGGCTGATGCGTGCGCCGTAGAGCACGCGCACGTACAGATCGCGGCCGAGCGCATCGGTGCCGAACCAGTGGGTGGCAGACGGCCACTCGGAGACGTGGAAGAAGTCGGCGGTTTCGTAGTCATACGGGCAGAACATCGGCCCGAATATGGCAAACAGCGCCACGATCAGAATGACGACCAGCCCGAAGAGAGCCAGCTTGTCGCGGCGGAACCGCCGCCAGGCGTCCTTCCAATAGGAAACGGAAGGGCGGGAGATCTGATCGGCATTGAGCGTGGAGGGGTCCAGCGGCTGGTAGCGATTGTCCATGAAAAAGCCTCCAAAGTCCTTCGTCGGGGGTGCGGGGGTCACTCGTCCATCTTGACGCGCGGATCGATGATGCCGTAAGCGATATCCACAACCAGGTTGCAGATGACCACGAACAGGCCCAGGAAGATGGTGACGCCCATGATGATGTTGTAATCGCGCGAGGTGATGGAATCCACAAAGTATTTGCCCAGGCCCGGGATGGCAAAGAGCCGCTCCACAATGAACGAACCGGTCAGCAGGTTGGCGATCAGTGTGCCCAGGTAGGTGACCACGGGCAGGATCGCGTTGCGCAGCCCGTGTTTGCAGATGACCATAAATTCGCTCACGCCTTTGGCGCGCGCGGTGCGAATGTAGTCCTGCTGCATGATTTCAAGCATCGAGGAGCGTGTCATGCGCGCGATGTAGGCGATGGGGGAGAAGGAGAGGCACACGACCGGCAGGATGTAGTGCCGCCACGAGGAGAGACCGTAAGTCGGCAGCCAGCCGAGCACGCCGACGAACAGATACATCAGCAGCACCGAAATCACAAACAGCGGCACGCATACGCCGATGGTGGCAATGACCATGGAGATGGCGTCAAACAAGCTGCCGCGCCGCACTGCGGAGATGATGCCCAGCGCCACGCCGATGATCAGCGAGAAGACGACGGCCAGCAGACCGATCTTTGCGGAGATGGGGAAGCCGCGGGCGATCAGGTCGTTGACCTGCACGGTGGTGTTTTTGTAGGAAATGCCGAAGTCGCCGTGCAGTATATTTCCCATGTAGCGGAAATACTGAATGTAGGTAGGCTGGTCAAGGCCGTATTTTTCGTTGAGCCGGTCCATGACGGCCTCGGGAATGCCCTGTTCACCCTTGGAGAACGGGCTGCCCGGAATGGCGTGCATCAGAAAGAAACAGACGGTGATGAGCACCACCATCGTCACAACGCCCGCCAGAATGCGTCTGAGGATATACTTGCCCACGCGGGATTCCCC
>DVJV01000149.1 GCA_018716525.1 Candidatus Ventricola gallistercoris | reverse complement strand
CATCTACCTGTCGCCCGCCTTCCACCGCCGGGGCATTGGCCGCGCCCTGATGCAGCGATTGCTGGAAATGCTGCGCCGTCAGGGCGTGCGCATGGCGTACAGCTGCATCACCCTGCCCAGCCGCTTTTGCTGAATCAGCAACCTGCACAGCGCGTGGTGAAACGCCTCGGGTTCCGCTTCCGGATCAATCTGGCTGGCGACGCCCCGGGCGATGACCGAGCGGTAATCGTGCAGGTGGCCCTTGACGCTGCCCCCCGCATAGGAGATGAACTGGGCAGCCGTCACGCACACGTGCGGGTTAGCGCGAAGCAGGTCGAGCTTTGCGCCCGCCTTGGCGCAGTGAAAATAGAAGATGAGGTCATCCCCGAAGTCGTAGCCGAAGTTCAGCGGGACGACATAGGGCGCCGGTTCATCCTGGATGCCCAGAAAGAGCACCTCCATCTGGTCGAGCATGGCGCAAAGGACCGCCTTGTCCGTCACCTGCCGCGCGCGCTGGCGCATGGGTCTGTTCATGAAAGCATGCCTCCTTTTGTTTGCCTCACATGATACCACAGATCAAAAGGGGAGGCAATCGGCGGATGGGATGCGGGCTTTTCCGGCACACGGCAATGCGGGGGACGACAGAGCCGGGAAGACGGATTCTGAGCGCCGGAAATGGGCATTTGGGCGGATGCGGGCATGGACTGTGCGCCGGTGCGTCGGAGGCGTCTTTTGCGTACCGGAGCGCCTGGGCAGGAGCTGGGAACGATGAAAAATAGAGGAAATACCTACAAAATGTCGAAAACAACGAATGTTGCTCAAAATGCTTGGAAGAGATTGGAAAGGAGGAAAACATAATTTTTTTTAGGTTATTCAAGGCGAAAATCGAAAGAAAGGGTGATTTTTTATAAAATAACGTGGTGCAATACAATTATTTGCACAAAAAAAGAAAATGAAATGCTAAATTATTTTCTGAATTCACTTTACAGTTGACAAAAAATATGTTAGAATGCTTGTAGAAAGCAGTTAAAAAGTTAGGCGCGAGGAAAAACGATGAAATCAATCGAACAGGAACGCCCGTTTTTCAAACAGTTGTTTGACATGCTGGAAACGCAAATGAGCTGCAACGATGAACTGGTGCTGCATGACCTGACCAAGGGGTATGATCACACGATTGTGGATATCCGCAACGGGCATGTGACCGACAGGCGCATCGGGGACTGCGGCAGCAACCTGGGGCTGGAAGTGCTCCGTGGCACGGTGGCAAATGGTGACCGCTACAACTACATCACCAACACGCGTTCGGGCAAGATTCTGCGCTCATCGACCATATTCATTCACGATGACGACGGCCAGGTGATCGGCTCCATCTGCATCAACAAGGATATTACCGAGTCGCTCAAGATGGAAGCCTATATGCACAACGTCAACAAGTACACCCTGCCGGGGCAGGAGAACGAGAGCGCGGAGCACGGCATCAAGGAGGCCTTCTTCAACAACGTCAACGAGCTGCTGGATTACATGATCCAGGAGGCGCAGGCGCAGGTCAACAAGCCGGTTGCGCAGATGGACCGCGCGGACAAGCAGGCGTTTTTGAAGTATCTGGACGACAAGGGCGCATTTGTCATTTCCAAATCGGGGGAGCGCGTGTGCGACTTCCTGGGCATCTCAAAATACACGTTGTACACCTATCTGGATGTGGTCCGCAACGGCGGAGATAAGACCAAAAACCGCAATCACGGCTGAGCATTTTCCGAAGGAGGATGGCTATGGGGGAGGAAGCATGGGCGCTTTGCCTGACGTTTCTTGAGCAGCTCATTTCGCTCAACACGGTCAATCCTCCGGGAAACGAGCATCTGGCGGCGCAGTACATCGCCAAGGCGCTTTCCGGGTTCGGCATTGCGTGCGAGGTGCAGCCCGTTGCGCCGGGGCGGGAGAATGTCATTGCCACGGCGCCGGGCGAGGGGCAGCCGGTGATCCTCACCGGCCACCTGGATGTGGTGCCCGAGGGGGAAGGCTGGTCCGTGCCGCCGTTTGCCCTCACCAAGCGGGAAGACCG
This sequence comes from Candidatus Ventricola gallistercoris, assembly GCA_018716525.1. Taxonomy (GTDB): domain Bacteria; phylum Bacillota; class Clostridia; order Christensenellales; family Aristaeellaceae; genus Ventricola; species Ventricola gallistercoris. The sequence goes on along the minus strand of DVJV01000149.1, from coordinate 1,150 downwards.
CCTCTATGGGCGCGGCGCTTGCGACATGAAGGGCGGCGTCGCCGCGATGATGGCGGCGGCGGTGTGCGCGCACCGGGAAGGCCATGCCCGGCCGTTTCAGCTGGCCTTTGTGGCGGATGAGGAGATCTATGGCGAGGGCACGCGCGCGGCGATCCGTTCGGGCAAGCTGATGCAGGACGGGTACGTGATCATCGGGGAGCCGACAGACGGCGGCATTCACATTGCGCACAGAGGCGTCGTCCGCTTCCGGGTGACCCTGCGCGGCAGGGCATGCCACGCCGGGGCGCCGCAGCTGGGCGTCAATGCCCTTTCCGGCTTGGCGCAGCTCATCCGCGCGGTGGATGCGGTAAACGAGGATCTGCAATCCGTTCTTCATCCGGTGCTGCCCAGCGCCACGATGTGCTGCACACTGGCGCATGCGGGAACGAAGGACAACATCGTGCCTGGCGTGTGCGAGGCGGTGATCGACTGCCGCCCGGTGCCGGGCGACACGCCGCAGCGGCTTGAGGCGCTTGTGCGCCGGAAGATCGACAGCCTGGGCGGCATGGATCAAAGCATGGAGATGACGTTTGAGCCCTACGTGGATGTGCGCGCGGGCAGCATGGCGGAAGACGCCCGGATCGTCACCTGGGCGAAGCGGCAATACGAGCGCTGCTTTGGCAAGGCGGCGCGCGTGGAGAGCTTCCCGGCCTGCTGCGATCTGAGCCAGTTTACGCAGGCGGGGTTTGAGACCATTTTGTACGGGCCGGGTTCGCTTAAACAGGCGCATACGGCCGATGAATTTGTCGAGGCGGTGCAGATGGAGCAGGCGCTGGCGTTTTATAAGGCGTGCCTGACGGCCCGGTAGCCCTGCCATAGCCGGCAAAGGGGACAACCTCCCAGACGTGAGGAGGATGAGATAGCCGTGAACGGGACAACTCACGGCAAATCCCGGGAACAAAGAGTTGAAAGGAGAATCTCAATGAAAAAGTTCCTCGTTCTGGTCCTGACCTTGGTTCTGGCTCTCGCCGCTTGCACGACGGTATTGGGCGAAGGCTACAGAATCGGCTTCTCCGACATCTATCTGACGCCGTCCTGGATGCAGCAGATGAAGGAAATGCTCGATGAGCGCACCGCGTATTGGCAGGAGAAAGGCGTGATCGAAGAGGTC
>DVJV01000148.1 GCA_018716525.1 Candidatus Ventricola gallistercoris | reverse complement strand
GCTTTGTGAGCGCGTCTTCATGCCGTGGGTGGACATGGCCGACCTGATGCGCCAGGAGCATGTGCCGCTCTTTACGCTGGAAACGCGTTCGCCCGTTTCGAGGTTCGACATGCTGGGCTTTACGCTTCAGTATGAGATGAGCTACACCAACATCCTGGAGATGCTGGATCTGTCCGGCATTCCCCTGCACAGCGAAGATAGAACCTGGGAGCACCCGATCGTGATCGCCGGTGGCCCGTGCGCATTCAACCCCGAGCCGCTTTACCGGTTTGTCGACGCATTCTCCATTGGCGATGGCGAGATCAGCACACTGGAAACCATCGACGTTGTCAGGCGCTGCAAGGAAGAGGGCGTCTCCCGCGAGGAGTGCCTGTTCCGGCTTTCGCAGCTGCGCGGCGTGTATGTGCCCAGCCTGTATGGCGTTACCTATCACGAGGACGGCACGCTCGCTTCCTTTGAACCGCTGCGCCCGGATGTGCCGCGTACCGTCGTCAAGAACATGGTTGCCGATCTCAACAGCGCCGAGTATCCGCAGAGCGTGATCGTGCCGTTCATGGAGATCGTGCACGACCGCATCAATCTGGAAGTGCTGCGCGGCTGCACGCGCGGCTGCCGCTTCTGCCAGGCGGGCATGATCTACCGGCCTGTGCGCGAGCGGAGCGTGGAGCGCCTGCTGGAATTGGCCAAGCAGCTGGTTGAGGGAACGGGCTATGAGGAGATCACGCTCTCGTCCCTGTCCACGGGCGACTACTCCTGTCTGCCGCAGCTGGCGCACGAGCTCATGGAGCGGTTTGAAGACCAGCGAATTGCGCTGTCTTTGCCGTCGCTTCGGCTGGATAGCGAGCTCAAGCAGACGCTGGAAGAGACGCAGAAGGTGCGCAAGACCAGCCTGACCTACGCCATGGAGGCGGGCACGCAGCGCCTGCGCGATGTGATCAACAAGGGCATCACCGAGGAGGATCTGATGACCTCCGTGGCCGATGCGTTTGCGGGCGGCTGGAGCAGCGTGAAGCTGTACTTCATGTTTGGCCTGCCCACCGAGACGATGGAGGATCTCGACGGCATTGCCGATCTGGCTGCGAAGGTCGTGCGCAAGTACTTTGAGACGCCGCGCGACGTGCGTGCGCGCGGGCTGCGCGTGCATTGCAGCGCTTCCTGCTTTGTGCCCAAGCCGTTCACGCCTTTCCAGTGGGAGCCGCAGGACACGCTCGAGCAGTTTGAAGAGAAGCAGCGCCACCTGTGCAGCATCATGCACATCAAGGGCGTGGAGTTTAACTGGCACACGCCGCAGGTTTCCATGCTCGAGGCGTGCTTTGCCCGTGGAGACCGGCGGCTTGCCGAAGTGCTCGAGGCGGCCTGGCGCCTGGGGTGCCGGTTTGACGGCTGGACAGATCAGTTCAGCTTTGAAAAGTGGATGCAGGCGTTTGAAGCCTGTGGCCTTGATCCGGCGTTCTACGCCAACCGCCACCGGGAGCGCGACGAGCTGCTGCCTTGGTCGTTTATCGACGCAGGCGTGACGCAGCAATACCTGTGGCGGGAGCATGAGCGCGCCATGCAGGCGCAGATCACGCCGGACTGCCGCAAGGGGTGCCAGGGATGCGGCCTCAAGCGATTTGAAGGAGCGTGCGAAGGACGATGAGAATGCTCTTGCAGTTTCAAAAGGGGGACCTCGTGCGCCATCTGGGCCTGTTAGACCTTCAGCGCACGATGCAGCGTGCGCTGCGCCGCAGCGGGTTGCCGGTCGCCTATTCCAACGGATTTAACCCGCACATAGTGATGACGTTTGCCTCGGCGCTCTCCTCGGGCATTCCGGGAGATGCGGAGCTGCTGGATGTCTCCCTGAGCGGCGAGGTGACCGAGGAGCAGTGCCTGAGCGCCATGAACCGCGTGTTGCCGCCTGCCTTGCAGGCCTCTCGCGTGCGGCTGGTGGATGACCGCTTCCCGAAGGCGAGCGCTGCGCTGCGCCAGGCCGCGTACCGCATCACGCTGCGCGGCGGGGATGCGCGCAAAATTGCCGAAGCAGTGCCCGCATTCAGGAATGAAACGGAGATCATGGCTGTGCGCAAGACAAAGCGTTCCGAGACGCTGGTCAATATCAGGCCCATGCTTCACGAGCTGACGGCACACTATGACGAGCAGACGGATACGGCTGTGCTCACGGCGCGCGTGTCGTTTGTGGAGGCGGCCACGCTCAAGCCGGATTTGCTGCTTGATGCGCTGTGCAGCTATGCCGGTGCAGAACTGCCGCCGCACGAAATCCGCAGGACGCAGCTGCTGGGACTCTCTGGCGACACGCCTGTGCCGCTGATTGACCTGTAAGAATGCGAAAAAAACGCTTGACCGGGAACGTGTGCGCGCCGCAGTGGAGTAGAGCAAATGGAAAAGCGTGAACTGGTGATCGAGCGCGCACACGGGTTGGTGCGCGCGGCCGTGCTGGAAGATGGTCTGCTTTGCGAATTGCACAGCGAACGCGAGGCGGAAGATGCTCAGACGGAGACGCTGTATTATGGCCGGGTGCAGGCCATCCGCCCCTCGCTTCATGCCGCGTTTGTGGATATTGGCGAGGGGAAGAACGCCTTTCTGCCGCTGGAGGACACGCAGACGCTTCGCTGCGGATCGTGGCTCATCGTGCAGGGGGCAGCCCGGCAGACGACCCAAACAAAGGGCTTGCGCGTGACCCGGCGGATTACGCTGGCGGGCCGTTTTCTGGTGCTGGTGCCGGGCGAAACCGGCATTCACCTTTCTAAAAAAATCGCTGGGGAGAAGCTGCGAGCGGAGCTATACCGCATGGCGCAGGCGGCCTGCCCGCAAGGGTGTGCGCTGATCGTGCGCACGGCGACCGAGGGCCTGACGATGCAGGCGCTTGAAGAGGAAGCGCAGCAGCTGCGCACGCGCTGGGATGCAGCGGTGCGCAAGTCGCTGGGGCTTGTCCGCCCGGGTGTGCTGGAGCAAAAAGAGCCGCTTGAGATGCGGCTTGTGCGCGATCTGGCAGGCGGCGGGTTTGCTCGCATCGTGACCAACAGCGCATCGTGCGCAAAGGCGCTCGGCGATGCGGCGAAGGCCGGGAGAATTCCACAGGATACGCCTATCGAGCATTTCGAAGAGCGGACGCAGCTTCTCTTTGACGCGCTGAATCTGGAAACGCAGATTGACAAAGCGCTCAAGCGGCGCGTGTGGCTGCCGTGCGGCGGATATCTGGTGATCGACTTTTGTGAGGCGATGACCGTGGTGGATGTCAATTCCGGCAAGATGACGCTCGGGCGGGACGTAGAGGATACGGCGCTTCGCGTGAATCTGGAAGCGGTGCGCGAAGCAGCGCGCCAGATGCGGCTTCGGGACGTGGGCGGCATCATCGTGCTGGATCTCATTGATATGCGCGAGGAAGCGCACCGTGAGGCGGTGCTTGCCGCCATGGAGGAAGCAGCCTCATGCGACCGCTCACAGGTGCATGTCGAGGGGTTTACCAAGCTGGGGCTGCTTGAATTGACGCGCAAGCGGAAGGGCGAGCAGCTGCGCAAGCGCCTGTGCACGACGTGCGGTACCTGCCGGGGCACCGGCGAGGTGCTTGGCGGAGGCGAAGCCGCGCGCCGCGCGCTGTGGCAGGTGCGAAGGATGGCGCTTTCCGGGCAGCGCGGGCCGTTTGTGATCGAGTGCACGTCATCGGCAGTGCAGACACTGGAAGAGATGGGCGCACCCGATGGTGTGGAGGTCTATGTGCTCTCCATGCCGGGCAGGCATCCTGAGCGGTTTGACGTGGAGCAGCTGGGCGAAGGCAATCCGGCGCCCAAGGGCGCAAAGCGCCTGCAAACTGCAACCGAACAAGATCAGAAAGAAGTTGAAATATGAAGAGAACACAGGCCATTGAGCTGCCCGCCGAGGAGATCGAGCATCAGCGGGCGATCATGCGGGAGTTTGCCGCACTCAAGGAGCGCCCGCACACCTACTGCGTGGTGACATATGGCTGCCAGATGAACGCCCATGACAGCGAGAAGCTCGAGGGAATGCTTCTGGAGATGGGTATGGTAAAGGCGCAAAGCCGTGAAGAAGCGGATTTTGTGATCTTTAACACCTGCTGTGTGCGCGAAAATGCGCAGCGGCGTGCGCTGGGCAATGTTGTCTGGCTGAAGGAGCTCAAAAAGACGCGCCCGGAGCTGATGGTGGCGGTCTGCGGCTGCATGATGCAGCAGCCCGGCATGGGTGAGCAGATCCTCAGGCAGTATCCGTTTGTGGATGTGGCCTTTGGCACGCACAACCTGTACCGCTTTGCGCAGCTCATGCTCCAGGCGGTGAAAAGCCGCCGCCGCGTGGTGGAGGTCCTCCGCGAAGAGGAGGGCAGCATTCCCGAGGAACTGCCCGTGCACCGCAGCAGCCCATATCATGCCTATATCACGATCATGTATGGCTGCAACAACTTCTGCTCGTACTGCATCGTGCCGTATGTGCGCGGAAGGGAGCGCTCGCGTGCATCGTCGCGCATCCTCGAAGAGGCGCGTGCCCTCAAGGCGGATGGCGTGTGCGAGATCATGCTGCTCGGGCAGAACGTCAATTCCTACGGATTGGACGTGGAGGGTGAACTGAGCTTTGCCCAGCTGCTCGCCGAGCTTGACAAGGTGGGCATCGAGCGCATCCGGTTTATGACCTCGCATCCCAAGGATATTTCCGATGAGCTGATCGACGTCATGGCGTCTTCTAGCCACATTTGCCATGCGCTGCATCTGCCGGTGCAGCACGGCAACAACCGCATTTTGCAATCGATGAACCGGCGTTACACCCGCGAGCAGTATCTCAGCCGCGTGGCGCTGCTGCGAAGCAAGGTGCCGGACATCAGCCTGACCACGGATTTGATCGTGGGCTATCCCGGCGAGACCGAGGATGAGTTTGAGGATACCTGCTCGCTCGTGCGCGAGGTGGGCTATGACAGCGCGTTCACGTTCATCTATTCGCCGCGTGTCGGCACGCGGGCGGCGGAGATGGAAGGGCAGATCCCTGAGGAAGTTGCTTCCCGGCGGATTCAGAAGCTCATCGCCATTCAAAAGGAGATCACCCACCAGCGGTATGCCGCCTACATGGGGCAGGTGCATCACGTGCTGGTGGAGGAAGCCTCCAAGCGGGATGAGCACCAGATGGCTGGCAAAGACGAGTACAACATTACCGTCAATTTCCCTGGAACGGCGGATCTGATCGGGCAGATTGTGCCGGTGCGGATCACGTCGTCCGGCGAGAGCACGCTGCGTGGCGAGCGCATCCTTTAAGACACCCGGCGGCACATGCCGCAGTATGCAGAATCAAACCAATCATTTTTAGGGGAGGAAAAAACAATGAGCACGGTTACCGAATGCGCAAAGGCACTGGGCGAGGCGATTGTCGCCTCCGAGGAGTACAAGAACATGCAGATCACCGAGAAGGCTGCGATGAGCGACCCGGCGGTCGCCGAGGCGATGGGCCGCTATCTGGAACTCAAGAACAGAATCGATTCGGTGATGAGCCAGGCGGATGCCGATCCTGAGGAGATCTCCCGCTATGGCCGCGAGATGGATGAGCTTCAGCAGCAGCTCAACGCCATGCCGGCTGTCGATGCGATGACGACCTCGCGCCAGAAGTTCTCGGAGCTGATGAACCAGGTCAACCGCGTGCTGGAGTTCATCATCACCGGCGAAGTGGCGCAGGAAGGCGGCTGCACGGGCAACTGTGGCAGCTGCGGAGGCTGCCACTGAGTGTATTTCGCCTTCGGGCGGAAGCATCGCAGCGGGCAGACAGCGTACCGATGACGCACAAGCGACTTGACGGAGGATGTCCATGGCAAATTTGACCCCCATGATGCGCCAGTATCTGGAGATGAAGGATAAGTACCCGGGCATGATCCTGTTTTTCCGGCTGGGTGATTTTTACGAGATGTTCTTTGACGATGCCAAGCTGGTTTCACGGGAACTCGAGCTGACGCTGACGGGGAAGAGCTGCGGCCTTCAGGAGCGCGCGCCGATGTGCGGCGTGCCCTTTCACAGTGCGGAGACGTACATCAACCGTCTGATCGAGAAGGGCTACAAAGTGGCCATCTGCGAGCAGATGGAAGACCCGGCTACGGCAAAGGGGCTGGTCAAGCGCGATGTCATCCGTGTGGTGACACCCGGCACGGTGATTGAGCCGTCGATGCTCGACGAGCGGCGCAACAGCTATCTGCTTTGCGTCTGCCTGGAGGGGGACCGGGCGGGACTTGCCTTTGCCGATGTCTCTACCGGCGAATTCTTTGTCTATGAGATTGACAAGGCCTCTGTCCGCCTTCAGGATGAGCTGGTGCGCATCATGCCCCGCGAAATCCTTTCCAATGCGGCGCTGCCGGAGGGCGCTACCACCATGCCTGTGGATGTGCAGGAGAGCACGCGCTTCCAGCTTGCCCGGGCACGGTCTGCGCTGCTTGCCCATTTTCACGTGCAGTCGCTGGATGCGTTTGGCATTGGTTCGCTTCGGCTTGGCGTGCGCGCGGCTGGCGCGCTGATGAAATACCTCGAGGAGACGCAGAAAAACGCCCTGGAGCACATCACCAATATCCGGCAGTATCACGACAGCCGGTACATGATGCTCGACCACACCGCGCGCCGGAATCTGGAGCTCACCGAAACCATGCGCTCCCGGCAAAAGCAGGGATCGCTGCTGGGCATTCTCGATTACACGTGCACGGCAATGGGCGGACGGATGCTGCGCAGTTTCATTGAGCAGCCGCTGGCCGTCAAGGAGGAAATCGACGGCCGGCTCGATGCCGTTCAGACGCTTTTCGGCGCGGATATGGCGGTCGATCAGCTGTGTGAGGAGCTCACGAAGGTGTACGACATTGAGCGCCTGCTCAGCCGCATTGCCTATAAAAACATCACGGCCAAGGATTGCCTGGCTCTGGGCGAATCGCTTTCCCATGTGCCGGCAATTCGCGACGCGCTGTCCGGCATTGCGCAGGGGGGGATGCTCTCCAGCCTGCTGGAGCAGCTCACACCGCTTGACGACGTGGTGGACAGGCTGTCGCGCGCCATCGATCCGGATGCGCCTGCGCTCATGAGCGATGGGCACTACATCCGCGACGGATATAACAAGGAGCTTGATAAGCTGCGCGAAGCTTCCAAGAACGGCCATCAGTGGATAGCCGAATTGGAGGCCAAGGAGCGCGAGCTCACCAAGATCAAAAACCTGCGCATCCAGTACAACAAGGTATTTGGCTATTACATCGAGGTCACCAAGTCAAACTACGATCAGGTGCCCTACCGCTACACGCGCAAGCAGACGCTGGCCAACTGTGAGCGGTATATGACCCCCGAACTGCATGAGATCGAGGAGACGGTGCTTGGCGCGCAGGAGAAGGCTGTGCGCCTGGAACAGGCGCTGTTCATCGAGATCCGGGAGTTCCTCTCTGCACAAATCCCGCGTATTCAGCGCACGACGGAGGCACTAAAGACGCTCGACGCGCTTGTATCCCTCGCCGTGGCCGCGGTGCGCAACCGGTATGTCCGCCCCGAGATTACAGAGGACGGCGTGCTGGAGATTGAAAACGGACGTCATCCCGTCGTGGAAGCCGGTATGCGGGGCGACGATCAGTTTGTGCCCAACAGCACGACGATGGATCTTGATGACAACCGGATGCTCATCATCACGGGTCCGAACATGGCCGGCAAGAGCACGTATATGCGGCAGGTGGCGCTCATCACGCTCATGGCGCACATGGGCAGCTTTGTCCCAGCGGACAGCGCGCGCATCGGCCTGGTGGATCGCATCTTTACGCGCGTGGGCGCATCGGATGACCTGGCAAGCGGCCAGTCCACCTTCATGGTCGAGATGAACGAGATGGCCCACATCCTGCGAAGCGCCACGAGCCGCTCGCTGATCGTGCTCGATGAGATCGGTCGCGGCACGAGCACGTTTGACGGGCTGAGCATTGCATGGTCGGTGGTGGAGTATTTGGTCGATCCCAAGAAGATCGGCGCCAAGACGCTCTTTGCCACCCACTATCACGAGCTTAGCGAGCTGGAAGGCCGCCTACCCGGCGTGGTGAACTACCGCATCGGCGTGAAGGAGCATGGCGAGGACGTCATCTTTCTGCGCAAGATCGAGCGCGGCGGCGCCGACAAGAGCTTCGGCATCCATGTGGCCAGCCTGGCCGGACTGCCTAGGCCCGTTATCATGCGCGCGCACGAGATCCTGGCGCGGCTGGAGACAAACGATGTCAGCCGGCCGAGCCTCGGCCAGAACATCCTGGGCGAGGAGGAAAAAAAGCCCAAGCAGATCAATCTCTTTGAGGCGCCAGCCATGGATCTCGTCGAGGAGATCCGCTCGCTTGATGTCATGGCGATGACGCCCATCGAGGCGCTCAACACGCTGTTCACGCTGCGCGAGAAAGCGCGCCGTGCTTAAAACGAAACGCAAATCGCTGCGCACAAATACTGCGCCGCAGAAAGGGAAGCCGTCGTGGAAGACAGACCGATTCTCAAACTGGCCGATGATCTGATCGGCAAGATTGCCGCCGGCGAGGTGGTGGAAAGCCCCGCTTCAGCGATCAAAGAGCTTGTGGAAAACAGCCTGGATGCGGGCGCAAACTGCGTTACCGTGGAGATCCGGGACGGGGGCATCACCTATCTGCGCGTGACGGACAACGGCAGAGGCATCCGCAGCCGCGATGTGCGCATGGCCTTTGAGCGCCATGCAACCAGCAAAATCAGCAAGGTCAACGATCTGTTTGACCTGCACACGCTGGGCTTCCGCGGCGAGGCGCTGGCGTCCATCGCGGCCGTGTCCAAGCTGACGCTGACCACGCGCCATGCCGGAGAGGAAAGCGGCACGCGTGCCATCAACGAAGGCGGCCAGATCAAGTCGATCACCGAGGCGGCCAGCCCGCAGGGAACGACCATCGTCGCTCGCGATCTGTTTTACAACACCCCGGTGCGCCTCAAGTTCCTCAAAAAGCCGGTTACGGAGGCAGCCAAGGTGGCCGAGGTCATTTCCCGGCTGATCCTGGCGCATCCTGATGTGGCCTTCCGGCTGGTGCACAATGGCAAGCAGATCTATGCCAGCTCGGGAAACGGCGAATTGCGCAGCGCCGTGTTCAGCCTGTACGGCCGTGAGGTTGCCGGAGCCATGCTGAGCGTCGAAAGCGAGGGAGCTGTATCTGTCAGCGGCCTGGTCGGCGTGGGGCTGCAGGCGCGATCCAACCGCAGCCGCCAGACATTCATCGTCAATGGCAGAACGATCAGAAGCCCGCTGCTCACCCAGGCGCTTGAGGATGGATGCCGCGAGCGCGTGACGGTCGGCCACTATCCCGTCTGCGTGCTGAATGTGCAAATGCCCGTTGCGATGGTGGATGTCAACGTTCATCCCAACAAGCTGGAAGTGCGCTTCAGCGACGAGAACCTGATCTATCAGAGCGTCAAGGGCGCCATCGAAGACAGCTTCCAGGCCGATGTGCTCAAGAGTGCGCCCCGCATGACGCTTGTGCGCGAGGATGCGCCCGCCGTGCAGGGGACAGTCAGCGTCATCGATACCGAGACGCCGGAAGGGATGGAGGCGGCCAGGGAGCAATCTTCCGCCCAGCCCGCGTCCCAGGACGCGCGCGAGCCGGACGTGCATGTGATCGATGTGACCGTGCCACAACAGCGTGTTGAGCAGACCACGACACGGGAACAGGTTCCTGCTTTTTTGCCTGAAAAGGAGTGCGCGTCTGGCGCTGTGCCTGCGGAAGCCGCTGATCCTTGCACACAGGTTGCCCCTTCCGCGCCTGCAGTGCGGCCCGATGCCGGGCAGCAGGCAGCCTTTACATCGTTTGTCACGCAGTACTTTGGCGGATCGGTGCTCAGGGAGACCTTCGTACCGGGTAAACCGCAGGCGCTTAACTTTGGCAAAATCGACCTGTCACGCAAGGGAAAAGGGAAGCCGGAAGAGGCCTCACAAGAGCAGACTGAGGCTGAAGTGCGCGGTGCCGCCTCGATTCCCCAGCAGTCAGAGAACCCGGCGCCCGCTGTGCAGCAGGCTTTTTTGCCGGAAAAGGACGATGTGCTCGGCCCGGCTTTTGCGGGGTACAAGATGGTTGGTGTGGCGTTTGACACCTATATCATCCTGCAAAACGACAAGCAGCTGCTCCTGATCGACCAGCATGCGGCGCACGAACGCATTCTGTATGAACGGTTGATGCGCGAGGTGGATGCGGGCGGCGGCTCGCAGATGCTCATGGTGGCTCAGGTGGTGCATGTCACGCCGCAGGAAGCCGCCAAGATCGAGCAGTATCATGATGAGATCCGGGAGGCCGGTTTTGACATCGAGCCATTTGGCGACAATGCCTATCAGATCCGCGCGGTGCCCAACGTGCTGGGGGTGCCACAGAGCCGTGCGGCATTTCAGGAGTTGGTCGATCGTCTGGGCGAACTGCGCGTGCTTTCCACTAAGCAGAAGCGGCGCGATGCGATTTTGCAGATGGCTTGCAAGAAGGCGGTCAAGGGTGGAGACAAGCTGACCATGGAAGAGATCCGTGCTCTGCTGGCGGATATGTTTGCCACCAGCGCGCCGCCAACCTGCCCACATGGCCGTCCGTTGGTGATCACGTTGGCGCGGAGCGAGATTGAAAAGCGGTTCAGGAGGATCAATAGCGGCCAGGTTTGATCATTTAAAGAGGATCGCCATGAAGAGGAACGCGCCGGCCTTTGCATAGCCGGCGCGCCTTTGGCTTTATGCGGCTTCAGGCCGCCCAATGGAAGGAGAGTTGCCCATGAAACCCATTGTACTGGCGCTTGTCGGGCCGACTGGCGTGGGGAAAACGGCGGCATCGCTGAGCATCGCACAGCAACTGAATGCAGAAATCATCTCTATGGATTCCATGCAGGTCTATCGCGGCATGGATATCGGAACGGCAAAGCCTTCGCGGGAGGAACTTGCCACTGTCGCGCATCACCTGATCGATGTGGTCGATCCGCACGAGCGGTTCACCACGTCAGCGTACAGGGATCTCGCCTTTCAGGCGATTGAGGACATTCTTTCCCGGGGCAAGCAGCCGCTTTTGGTGGGCGGGACCGGCTTGTATCTGGATGCCGTCAGCTACGAAATGAGCCTGGGGGTGAGCGGTGCGGACGACGAAATCCGCAACCGCTTACGTACGATCGCGGCGCAGGCGGATGGGAAAAAGCGTCTGCATGATATGCTGGCCAGCATCGACCCGCAGTCGGCGGAAAAGCTGCATCCCAACGATGTGCGACGTGTCATGCGCGCGCTGGAAATCTACGAGACGACCGGGCGGTCTCGCAGTGAGCAGGGAGATGAGCGCAGGCGTGAAGGGCCATACCATGTGCTGGTATATGGGCTGTCGCTGCCACGCGAGCAGATGTATGCGCGCATCAATGCCCGCGTTGATGCCATGATGGCTGCAGGACTGGAAAACGAAGTGCGCGCGCTGCTGGATGCCGGGGTATCACCCAGCGTAGAAGGAGGCGCCATGCAGGCCATCGGATACAAGGAAATCGTCTGTGCACTGCGTGGCGATATCTCCATGGCGTGCGCGGTGGACTGGATCAAGCAAGGTTCGCGCCGGTATGCTAAGCGTCAGTGGACCTGGTTCAGGCACGACAACCGGACGAAGTGGTTTGACTGTTCGCTGTTTGAATCGCCGCATGCGCTTCACGAGGCGCTGCTCATGCAGATGCAAGAAGATATGGCGACATATAGAAATGGTGAAGGCGGCGCACCGGAACACAAGGCAGATATGCTTGCATGACAAAACAGACTATCGTTTTAAATGCTTAAACAAACCGATAGTCTGTTTTAAAAATGAACGCGCGGCGTGCTTTGACATAGGATGGTAACGACCCTGTTTGAAAAGGAGGGACGTTGCCGTGGGAAGAACGTGTGATCAGCCGCCCAGGGGAGGCTGCTGGCCGGAAAGGCCGTGCAGGCGTCCGCCGCATCCCGGTGGGTGCCGGCCCGACTGCGGCTACATCGTGGAAAAAATCATCAGCAGCGACACGGAGGATGTGTGTTTCTCTGGGCTGCTTCAGATAAGCGGATTGCCGGATGGCTTGTGTTCACCCTTGTGCCTGCGCGGCGTGGATGTGATGCGCGTCGAGCCCGTCTGCGAAAGCCTGGATCTGTGCGGCGTGCGCCGTCTGCGGGTGTTGCTCTGCTGCTATGTCAGCGACAGCCGTGGCTGCAGAGCCGAAGGCACCGCCTGTATCGAAGTCGAGGTATGTGGGCGAAACGGACCGCGTGCCTGCGGTGTCAACGTGCGCAGGGGCGCACAGGTATTCATTCAAAATGCTTGTTTTTGTCCGCCGTGTGCATTTGATGTGTGTTTGCGCTTGTGCATCACCACAATCGTCAGCCGGTGTGAAGCGGTTGGCTCCAGGCCTGCCTGCCCGGCGCCGTGCCCGGATTTGCCGCTGTATCCGCCGCCCATCCATTTGACGCCGGGTGGCGGGTGCTGTGCGCGTCCGTGCGCCTGGTAGGCAAAATACGCTTGCACGTTTGGCAAGCTTACAGACCGTCGGCAGGAGGTGCCGGCGGTCCACTTTTAATCGCTTTTTAATTGCCTCAATCCTTGCGGCGTGCAGCGTAACGCCTGGGGGATGGAGGCCAGATAAGCCTTGCGTGCAAAAGGAAAAGCAGGGTCTGTAAGCTTAAAATCGACAAAATACTTGAAGATGCACCGGATTTGATGTAAAATGGTTGCTA
>DVJV01000147.1 GCA_018716525.1 Candidatus Ventricola gallistercoris | reverse complement strand
CAACCGCCCGGAGAGCCTGGACCCCGCCCTGACCCGCCCCGGCCGGTTCGACCGCCGGGTGCCTGTGGAGCTGCCGGACCTGCAGGGCCGGGAGGCCATTTTGAAGGTGCACGCCAAGAAGATCAAAACGGAGCCGAACGCAGACTTTCACACCATCGCGCGCATGGCGGCCGGCGCTTCCGGCGCGGAGCTGGCCAACATCGTCAACGAAGCCGCGCTGCGGGCCGTGCGCAGCGGGCGCACCATCGTCAGCCAGGCCGATCTGGAGGAGAGCATCGAGGTGGTCATTGCCGGGTATCAAAAGAAGAACGCCGTGCTCTCTGACCAGGAAAAGCGCGTGGTGGCCTACCACGAGATTGGCCATGCGCTTGTGGCGGCCATGCAGACGGGCTCTGCGCCTGTGCAGAAGATCACCATCATTCCCCGCACATCCGGCGCGCTGGGCTACACCATGCAGGTGGAGACCGGCGGCAAATACCTGATGAGCCGCGAAGAGCTGGAAAACAAGATCGCCACATTCACCGGCGGCCGCGCCGCGGAGGAAGTTGCCTTTGGCTCTGTGACCACCAGCGCCTCCAACGACATTGAGCAGGCCACCAAGCTGGCGCGGGCCATGATCACCCGCTACGGCATGAGCGACGACTTTGACATGGTCGCCCTGGAGACAGTGCAAAACCAGTATCTGGGCGGCGATGCCTCCCTCGCCTGCTCGCCGGAAACGCAAAAGGAGATCGACCGGAAGGTGATCGACCTGGTCAAGGCGCAGCACGAAAAGGCCCGGAACATTCTCAAAGACAACCGGGCCAAGCTGGATGCGCTGGCAGGCTTCCTCTATGAAAAGGAGACCATCACCGGCGAAGAATTCATGGAGATTCTGTCAGGAGGGAAAGCGCAATGAGAAGACGATCCGGTTTCGGCTGGCTGGAGCTGCTCATCGGCATTGGGTTGATCGCATTGGGCATTCTGGCATTCGCAAAGCCCGACTTTGCCCTGACCAGCTTGGTATTCGCCTATGGCATTGCCGCGGTCGTCATGGGCATTGCAGACATCGTTTTGTACATTCAGGTGGAGCACTACACCGGCTTCGGGCCTGTCGTCTCGCTCGTATCCGGCATTCTGAGCGTCATGTCCGGCATGATGCTGCTGGTGTATCCCCGCGCGGGCGCCATGGTGCTGACGCTGCTGTTCCCCATCTGGTTCATTGCGCACTGCATCTCCAGGCTGGCCCACCAGCAGCACATCCGGCAGATCGCAGGCAGCGGAATGCACACCCTGACGCTGGTGATCAACATCTTCGGCCTCATTCTGGGCTTCATGATGCTGCTCAGCCCGCTGTTCACGCTGGCTACCCTTCGCAGCTTTGCGGGCATCTATCTCATCCTGCTGGGCGTCGACAGCCTCCTGATGGCAGGCAGCCGCATGGGCATGAGGCGGTAACCCGGTTGCAAGCATAATAGGCGGGGCCTGGGAAACGTGTCGAAAAAGTCCGCCTGCGGCGTCCTTTTCCGATTTCTGGCGCCGTTTTCCTCTCGGCCCTTTGGGCCTCCCGGGCGGAAAACGCCGTAAGGAAACCTTGCTGCGCAAGGCCCCCGAATCCGCCGCACATGTCGCCGGATTCGCCTTGCATTTGGAGGGCTTCGGCCCTCCAAACCTCCCGGAAGGGTTTTTTGACAGTCTGTAACGGGGCCCGGGAAGCATGGTTTGCTTCCCGAGCCCCGTTTCTGTTTTCTTCAATCAGTCTGCCGCATGGGTCGCCGCATTCGCGCTCAGCCCTGCGGGCATCCCCCAGCCAAACCGCATCAAAAGGTTTTGGCTGTGTCAGATGGTAATCCTGCGGTTTCGGGCCGTGACCGGCCACTCCGCAACGATCTTGCCTTCCTTGGCAACCAGAATGGACGGGTAAAGCGCGCTGGTCGGGCAGATGTGCACCGGCGCCGCATAGAGCACCTGGCCGATCTGCGGACGCTCCGCCTCCCTGCCCTCCGGCATGCGCAGCACCCAGTGCTCCTCATTTTGCATGAGGGTCACCGCGTCTTCGTAACCGGCGATCACCGCCCGCGGGATGGCCGGGTCCGCCGCAACGCCCTTGTATCCCAGGTCCAGCGTGAACACGCCGGGCGCAGGGTGGCTGACGACGCGGGTGAGCACCATGGCGCCGATCTCAAAGGGCAGATCCGGGAAGCTGCTGGCATAGCCGTAATCCTCGATCAGGCACGTGCCCGGGGAGAGGAACACATCCGGGTAGCCGGCATGGCACGGGAACGAAGGCGTTCCGCCCATCACCATGATGCCACAGTCAAGCCCCTCTTTTTCCAGCTCGCCGCGCAGAGCATATACGGGCAGGACGTCATTTCTGACGTTTTCCCCCCGCTGCGCGAGCTGGCCTTCGTGCCTGTGGCCGTCATAGACATGCATTCCCCGGATTCGTATGCCCGGCATCGCGGCTGCCTTGCGGTACAGCTCCCCCGCCCGCGCGGTGCACACGCCCGTCCTGTTCAGGCCGTCGTTGATATCCAGCAGGAAATTCACGCGCATTCCCGCCTGCCGGGCCGCATCGGAAAGCAGGCGGATCTGCTCCTCGTCATCCCCGATGGCAAAGTACTCCGTCTTGGGGAAAGCCTCTGCCAGGCGAATGAAGCGGGCGATGTTCGGCCCCACCAGCGGATAGGAGAGGATGGCCTGCGCCGCGCCGCACTGCCCCACCATTTCCCCTTCGGCGATGGTGGCACACTTAAAGCGGCTGATTCCCTTGCCCATCAGCAGCCTGACCATATCCGCGCACTTGTGCGTCTTGACATGCGGCCAGAGCCTTTGCGCGCCGCCCGCCATTTGAATCATGCGGTCAACGTTGCGCTCGATGATCTGCAAATCGTAGATCAGCGCGGGCGATACGATCTGCTGCGTATCTTCCAGCGAAAATGCATTCAGCTTCATACTCATTCTCCATCCTTGAGCTCAAAGATAAACTCGACTTCACAGGCGATGTCGCCCGGCAATTCCCCGGCGCCAATGGCAGAGCGTGCGGCCACGCCATTTTCCGGGCCAAAGAGATCGCGCAGCAGCACGGAGCAGCCATCCATCACCTTGGGCTGCATGTTGAAGCCGGGCGCGCTGGCGACAAACCCCAGGATCTTGACGACCCCCTTGAGCCGGTTCAGGTCGCCCAGGTAGTGGTGAAGCGTGGATAGCGCATTGAGACAGCACATCTGCGCTGCGCGCTGCCCATCCTCAATCGTGCAGGCATCGCCCACCTTGCCCACCACGGCGGGCACGCCCTTGACCGTTGCCCCCTGACCGGAGACATACAGCAGATTGCCCACCCGCTTGACCGGCGCATAAACGCCGCCCGGCGGGGGCAGCTCCGGCAATTCAAACCCCATTTCCTTCAGACGCGCATAGACATCCATCAGAATTCCACTTCCTTTCACGCTTTATGAGTGAGTACCGTCCTTCAAGTTCTGTCGCCCCGCAGCAGCTTTCCCGCGTGCGCCCGGCTTGCCGCACCCTTTTGCCAGGCGGGAGAGCCGTTGACAAACACCGTCTCTATGCCTTCGCTTTCCCGTTCGGGCTCCAGGTAGGTTGCCCGGTCCTTGAGGCGCTCCCAGTCCATCAGCACCAGATCTGCAAAATACCCTTCCTTCACGCTGCCCCGCTCCTTGAGGCCCATGAACTGCGCCGGAAGGCAGGTCATCTTGCCGACGGCCTGCGCGGGCGAAAGCAGCCCCTTTTCCTTCACATACCGGCACAGGAAGCGCTGAAACGCCCCGTGCTTGCGCGGATGCGGCCTGCCGGAGGCGGAATACAGCGAGTCGGAAATGACCAGGCAGTCCGGCTGACAGAGAATCTTGTCCACATCCTCCTGCGCCATTTCCTCCAGCACCACCGGCACACAGCCGTCTTCCCGCAGCAGCATGTCAAGCGCATACTCGCCCGGCGTACACCCGGCCTGCTCCGCAAGCGCTTCGATCGTCCTGCCCACCTCAGACGCCTGGGAAGAGCCTGCCACCGTCACCCGACCCCAGCCCAGCGTGATGATGAAGTTATCCCATCCGCTGCGCGCCGTTTCAAACGCTTTCAAAACGCGCTTTCTGCCCTGCGCATCCGCAATCAGGCGCAGCACGCCCTGCGTGCCTTCCGCCAGCATCTCGGGCGGGAAGAGCGACAAAAGCGTCGTCGACCCGGCCGTGTAGGGATAGGCGTCAAACGTCACATCCAGCCCTTCACGCTGCGCGCGGCGGATGCGTTCAAGCATCTGATCCACGGCCCAGCCCCACATGTCCGTTCCGGCCGCTTTCATGTGGCTGATGTGAATGCGCGCGCCGGAAGCCCGGCCAATTTGAAGCATCTCCTCCACGCTCGAGAGCACACTGCCGCCCTCGCCCCGGATGTGCGCGATCACCGGACGTCCACGCCTTGCGGCGACCTTGGCGACCGTCGCCAGCTCCGCCGTGCTGTAATAGCATTCGGGCGTGTACATGATGCCCATGCTCAGCCCCAGCGCCCCGGCGTCAAACGCCTCGTCAAGCAAGCCGCATATCCGGTCCATCTGTTTGGCGGAGAGCGGCGCATCGGAAAACCCCGCCACGCTCCGGCGCAGATCGCCGTTGCCCGCCAGATACCCGCAGTTGACAAAAAGCGGGCGCTTCTCCACGGCCTCATAAAACGCCGCCGTGCTCATCCCCCGGACGGCCTCCGGAATCTCGCCGAGAATCGGCATAGCGTAGGCGCGCATGGCGTCAAACGTCTGCGGCGCATTGGGCGCCGGGGAAAAGCCGCAGTTTCCGCTCACCATGGTGGTGATTCCCTGGGCCAGCTCACACCCGAGCCCCTGCGCAAAGGGCGCCAGATCGGCATGGCGGTGAATATCCACAATGCCCGGCATCAGCCAAAGGCCCGTGGCGACCACCTCATGCGCCGCCTGTGCGCCCGAGTGCGGCGGTAAAACCGCGGCAATCCGCTCCCCGCTCAGGGCAACATCGGCCTGAAATTCTCCGCGCTCGCCGTCGACCACATGGGCATTTTGAATCAACCAGTCAAACATCGTACCGCTCCTCACCGCCCGGCCTGCGCCGGCACCTGAAGGCTGTCAAACACCGCCGCGGCGCGCTCCACGTGCGCCTTGCCCTCCCGCATATCAATGCCAAAGTGCGCGGGCAGCAACGCGTCAAAGTCCAGCGCGCACAGGCGCTTTGCCGTGGCCGCATAGTCCTGAATCGAGCAATCCCATATGTTTTGCAGCGTGATTTTGCCGCCCACAAATATGGAATCGCCGGCAAAGAGATACCGCTTTCCTTCGTGCTCCAGCAGGTAGCACATGTGCCCGCTGCAATGGCCGGGCGTGTCGATGGCCGTAAAGCGCATCTTGCCCATTTCAATCGTCTCGCCGTCCAAAAGCGGCGTCACCGGGCAGGGGGTGAACCGGTAGTCCGCCGGATACAGGCCCGCCGCGATGGCCCCCTTGAGCGCAATCGCATCCAGATCCCCCTCGGAGACATACTTGGCGCACTGCGCGTGCGCCATGACCGTGGCGCCGGTCATCTCGCGCAGATACGCCGCGTTGCCCGAGTGATCCGCATGGCCGTGCGTGAGCAGAATCCGCTTCACGTCCGAGAGCTTGTAGCCCGCCTCGCGCACGGCCAGCAGCGGCGCATCGCCCACGGGACCCACGCCCGCGTCGATCAGCACCAGCCCCTCTTCGGTCTCCACCATGTAGACATCGCAGTCAAACGGATCGGAAATGTGGCTGCCCGGCCTGCCGCTGGCCACCACCGATAGAAACGCATTGAGCCGGATCACGCTTTTCCCTCCCTTTCCCCGGCGGCTTTGGCCGCCTGGCGATAGGCACGGCCCATCCACCCCAGGCACTCCGGGGTGGCCAGTCCGTAGTTGTAGCAGTAGATATCCTCCACGCCGTCTTCCACGGCCTCCGCAATGCGGCCGCACAGGTCGCCCGCATCCGTGTAACGCCGCCGGTCCAAATTGAGCGCCAGGGAAACCCTCGCCCCGGGCGCATGCATTTGCACATTGCGCCGGATCAGCGGATACCGCTCCGCGGGCGAATAGCACAGGGGAACGAACCCATCCACCACGCCCTGCAGCGCAGAGAACGACGAGGCATCATACTGCATCTGGTGAATGGTAAACGGCGCGGCAGACGGTATGTAATCCAGGAGCACGCCCCTGTCGTGCGCCGTCTTTGCAACCTGCGCAACCAGCGAGCGCACGCTTTCCATCCTGAAGCGCTGATAGGCATAGAGCTCCGGATATTCCAGAAACAGCTGCATGAGCTGGGCATCCTCGCTGCCCTCAAAAGTCGTATCGCCCCAGGTCAGCGCGCGCAGCAGCCGCTCGGCCGTGCGCTGGGCCGCATGGGCATCGACGCCCTGCTGCTCGGCCGCACGCTTGCAGTGCTCGCAAAAGCACAGCGAGAGCAGATAGCGCACCGCCCCCGTCATGCGCGCCAGGGAAAACTCGTGGTGCCTTCCGTGGAAGGCGTGCATGAAGCAGAGCGACTCCATCACCACGCGGGACGGCGCAAGCGTTCCGATGACGTCGCGCACCGCCGCGTCGGCATACTCCCGCACGTCGGGATGGTTCACGCACAGCGCGGACGGGTAGCGATCCCCCCACACATTGCGCACGGTGGTATCCGGGTAGGCCTCTCCGATCTGGTCATTGTGCAGGCTCACCACCCAGCAGCGCCAGTCGATCCCCTGACGGATGCACGCCGTGCGCAGCGCCTCCAGCTCCCCCGTCAGATCGCTGACCACGCGCGGCAGGATTCTGCCGTACATTTCAGGATGAATGGCAAACGATGTGCCCGCGCAGTTTCTTTCATACACATGGCCCGTCCGCGTGCCCAGCACATTGCACTGGTGGTACACGGCATTGACAGCCACCATGTTGCAGCCCAGCTGCTGATATTCGGAGACAAACCGATGCGGATCGTGCGCAACATCCCAGGGATAGATGAACATGCCCCGGTTTAACACGGATCACGCCCCCTCTCAGGTCGTCTTCTTCTCGCGGCCGTAGGCCATGAGCACCACCAGGATCAGCACGCCCTGGAAGATCTCGCGGCCTGCGTTGGAGATCTTGGCCACGCTCAGGATATCCCGCAGCAGGATCATGAGCATCGTACCGGCGATGATGCCGGCAAACTTGCCCTTGCCACCGATGATGGAGATGCCGCCGATGACCACCGCTGCAATGGAGAGCATCTGGTACTGCTGGCCGATCGTCAGGTAGGTGCTGCCCATGTTGCCCAGGATCAGCAGACCGCCAATGCCCGCAAACAGGCTCGAGAGGCAGTAGACCAGATACTTGACGCCCACCACGTTCACGCCGTTGAGCTTGGCCGCCGCCTCGTTGGTGCCGATGGCATAGATGTAGCGGCCATACTTGGACTTGTTGAGCAGCAAAATGGCCAGCACCAGGAAAATGGCCCACACGAACACCGCATTGGGCAATCCCAGTGTCTTGCCCTTGCACAGCCACTTGATGACCTCGCCGCAGCCGCTGGGCGGGGTACCGTCGGTTGCGATCAGCAGACCGCCTTCCAACAGGCTGAGCATCGCCAGCGTCATGATGATCGGCGGAATGCGCAGGAAGTTGATGCCCGTCGCATTGATGAAGCCCACCGCAACGGAGGCGAGCAGCGCCATGGCGATGGACGCCGCATCCCCCCAGCCCGCGCGCGCACAGGCGGCCGCCACGACGCTGGAGAGCGTGACCACATTGGAGACCGACAGGTCGATGCCGCCGGAGATGACGCAGATGGCCTGCCCGATGACGATCATGCCGGTGTAGGCCGCGGTCTTCAGGAACGTGGCATTGTGGCTCCACGTGCCAAATCCCTTCACAAAGAAGAGCGTATAGGCCCAGACCACAAAGAGCACCAGGAACGACAGCACCGCCGGGTCTTTGAGTCGCTTTTTGATCTGCAGGTCTTTCATGCCCTGTCACCGCCCTTCCGATAATACCCAATGGCCTTGATGCCCAGCGCAGCGATCAGGATCAGGCCCTGAACCACATACTGCCAGAACGCATTCATGCCCGAGAAGAACAGCAGGTTGACCAGCGCCGTGAAGATGAACGCGCCCATGACGGCACCCTTCATCTGGCCGACGCCGCCCAGGAAGCTGACGCCGCCCAGTACCGCTGCCGCTACCGAGTTCATCTGGTACGACGTGCCGATCGTCGGATCGCCGGAGCTGATCTGGCCGGCGAGCAAAAGCCCTGCAATGCCCAGGAATATGCCGCTGATCAGGTAAGCGATCAGCTTGGTGCGCTGCACGTTCAGGCCGCTTTCATACGCGGCGCGCGGGTTGCCGCCGACGGCATAGATGCTCAGGCCCGTGCGCGTGGTTTTAAACAGCTTCCAGAGCACGAGCGTCAGCACCACGATGGCGATGGCCGGCGGGAACAGCCCGCCCTTGCTCAAAAAGCCGGAGAATTCGGGGTTGACGTATCCGCCCGGCGTGGGCAGAACAATGAGCGCCACACCCTTCCAGATGTAGGAAAATGCGAGCGTCACGATGATGTCGGGCAGCCTGCAATAGGCCACCACGGCGCCCATGATCAGCCCGACCAGCGCGCCCGCGCCGATGGTGCACACGATGCCCTGCGCCATGCCCAGCGCGCCGGGCCCCATCGTCACCGCGCAGACGGTGGTCATCAGGGACATGGCCGTGCCCAGCGCCAGGTTGATGCCGCCCACCAGCATGCAGGCCGTCTGGCTCATGGCGCAGAGCATGAGCGGCGCATATTGCAGCGAGAGCGCCCAGAGCCGGTTGCCCGAGGAAAAGATCTGCGGGTCCACCGCCACGGTGGCGATTAAGAATACCAGAAACGTGATATACACGGAAAGGATCTTCCGCGTCTGGCCGGGAAGACGCACGGCCATGTGCCGATTTTCCATCATGCCGGCTCCTTTCTGAACACGGAGGCCTTGACCAGCGATTCTTCCGTGATTTCCGCTCCGGTCAGTTCCGCGTTGATCTCGTTTTCATAGACCGTGATCACCCGGGTACACATGTTCACAAGCTCGACGGTATCCGAGGAAATCATGATGATGCTGACCCCCTGATC
Organism: Candidatus Ventricola gallistercoris; assembly: GCA_018716525.1. GTDB lineage: Bacteria > Bacillota > Clostridia > Christensenellales > Aristaeellaceae > Ventricola > Ventricola gallistercoris. The sequence goes on along the minus strand of DVJV01000147.1, from coordinate 2,293 downwards.
GGCCAGTTTGCGCAGCGTTTCATAGATCTCGTGCTTGGTGACCACGTCGATGCCGCGCGTGGGCTCATTCAGCAGCAGAATGCGCGGGTTGCGCGCCAGCCATTTGGAGATGGCGATCTTCTGCTGGTTGCCGCCCGACAGCTCCGAAACGAGCTGGGCAAACGAACGGAATTTGATGAAGAACCGGTCCCGCGCGCTTTCGCACAGGTCCATTTCCCGCTTGCCCGATATGAGCCCCGCCGGCCCGCTCAGGTTATCCAGGCTCGCAAAGCTCATGTTAAAGCGAATGGGATGGGTGACGAAAAGCCCGTCCACCTTCCGCTCTGCCGGCAGGTAGGCGATGCCCAGGTTCATGGCGTCGCGCGGGCCGCGCAGCGTCACGGGCTTGCCGTCGAGCTTGAGCGTGCCGCCCTTCACCCGCTTGACGCCAAAGAGCACCTCCAGGAAGGATTGCTGGCCCTGTCCCTGCAAGCCGCCAATGCCCAGGATCTCGCCCTGATGCAGGCAGAAGCTGGCGTCGTGCGTCTTGGAGAAGGCGAGGTGCTCCGCCTCGAGCACCTTGGGCCCGGCCATGACCTGGCCGCAATCCGGTTTGGCCGGAAACTGCTTGCTGATCGAGCGGCCCGTCATCAGCGAGACCAGGCCGTCCTCGTCGTATTCATTCACGCCGCAGTTGGCCACCTGGTGGCCGTCCTTCATGACGGTCATGGTGTCGCAAATCTCCTGCACCTCATGATGGCGGTGCGAGATGTAGATGAGCATCATGCCCTGCCGCTTGAATTCGCGCAGCTTGTCAAACACGATCTGCACCTGCGCGTCATCCAGCGCCGAGGTGGCCTCATCGAGCACCAGCAGCCGGGGCCGCTGGTAAATGGCCTTGCCGAATTCCAGCATCTGCCGCTCGGACATGGTCAGTTCGCCCGCATCCTGATCGGGGTCGATGTGGGAAAGGCCGATTTCAGAAAGCAGGCCGCGGGTCAGGTTGCGCATCGTCTTCGTATCGAGCAAAAAGCCCTTCTTCTTTTCGCAGCCCAAAAACAGGTTCTGTGCAACGGTGAGCACCGGGTTGATGCTCAGCTCCTGGTGAACCGTTAAAATGCCCAGATCCCGGGCCAGCAGCGGCGTAAGCCGGTCGTAAGCCTTGCCGCCGATCTCGATGGTGCCCTCGTCATGCTGATAGATGCCCGTAATCAGGTTGATGCACGTGCTCTTTCCCGCGCCGTTTTCCCCGACGAGGGCGTGATATTGTCCCGGACAGAGGCTGAAGCTCACGTCGCACAGGACCTTGTTGCCCGCAAACGATTTGCTGATGCCGCTCACGCGCAAAAATGCTTGCTGCTTTTCGTCCATACATCCACTTCCTTTTTCCGCAAGCCAGCAATGCCCCTCGGGGCAGCATTGCCCGCCGCTTTCAAGATGCCCATTTGCGTGAGAACCGCCCTTTTTGGGGGCGGTTCTCGCAAAGGGCTGCCGCTTACTTCACTTCCAGCATGGTGACATACTCTTCATCCGTCAGCGGATCGCAGAGGTAGTAATCATCCGGGATGTCGTTGGGCACATACTGATCGATGTTGTCATTGGTGATGACCGGACGCGTGAGCTGATAGTAGTCGCTGTACTCTTCGCCGTTGAGGATCTTGATGCACAGGTCGAGCGCCAGCGCGCCTTCCCAGTTGGGCTCGCCCACGGCGATGGAGGTGAAGCCTGCGTCGATGTTCTCATACCACAGCTTGACAAAGCCGTTGTAGTTTTCGCCGGTGATCGGCACCATGGGCTTTCCGCTTTCCACCAGCGCCTTGAGGGAAGCGCACGCCAGCGAGCCGCCCAGCGCCAGAATGCCGTCATACTCGTAGGCATCCAGAACCGGCGTGATCATCTCCAGCGCAGGCGCCTCGTTGTACTCGCTGTTGAGCACCGTGACGACCTCGATGTCGGGATACTCCGCGATCACCTTTTCAGCGCCCTGCTGCCGCAGATCGCTCGTGGCCACGCCCGCGGGGCCGGAGAACATGATGATCTTGCCCTTGCCGCCGAGCTCTTCGCACAGCCACCGGGCACAGGTCTCGCCATACTCCTCATCGGAGGTGGCCAGCACGGACGTGACATCCGTGGTCACCAGGGAGTTGGTGTTGACCACCACGACGCCCTTTTCCATGGCCTCGTCAATGGCGTTGTTCAGCGCCGTCGCGGAACCCGCGATGACGATGATGGCATCGTAGCCTTCCGCCACCATGTTCTGAATGTCGGAAATCTGCTTGGAGTTGTCACCGTTCGCGTTGGCGAGATAGACCTC
>DVJV01000016.1 GCA_018716525.1 Candidatus Ventricola gallistercoris | reverse complement strand
AAAACGGCGGCGAGATCCGCTATGAGACCCGCGCCACCGAGCTGATCTATGAAGACGGCGCGGTGAAGGGCGCCATCTGCGAGACCCCCGAAGGCAAGCTGATCGTCCACGCCGACGCGACCATCCTGGCCACCGGCGGCTACGGCGCGAGCGTGGAGCTGCGCCCGGAAGACCAGACTTCGATTCTGTTCTACGGATATTCCGGCTCCACCGGCGACGGCATCAAGATGGCCGAAGCCATCGGCGCGAAGGTGCACTACATGGAGTACCTCAAGTCCTATCCCCAGGGCATCGAAAAGCCGCTTGAGGGAGGCAACATCTCGGAAGACGGCATGGTCTTCAAGGCAAACGCCTACATTTCGCCCCTGGCCTCCCAGGCCGCCACGCTCTCTGACGGCGCCATCTACGTCAACAAGAGCGGCGAGCGTTGCATGAATGAAAACCTGGACTTTGTCTCCATCAAGAAAGCCACGATGCAGCAGGAAGGGCTGGAAGTCTTCCTCGTGCTCAACCAGAAGGGCTACGACAACTGGATCGCCAGCATGAAGACCAGCGCCGGCCTGACCGATGAAATCGTTTCCGAGTGGCTGCAATGCGAGGACGATTCCTCCGCGCCCGTCTTCCGCACCGGTTCCACGCTGGAAGAAGTGGCCGCCAAGGCCGGCATCGATGGCGCGACTCTGGCTGAAACGGTCAGCCACTTCAACGAGATGGTGGCCGCCGGTGAAGACACCGACTTTGGCCGCGCCGAGATGGATGTGGCGCTCGACGACGACGGCGCCTGGTACATCATCGAGCAGCGCCTGCGCATGGCTACCTCCCTGGGCGGCCTGAAGACGGATACCGATTTCTGCGTCTTCGACACGGAAGAAAACCCCATCCCCGGCCTCTATGCCTGCGGCGAGACCATCGGAGGGGTTCACGGCGATGAATCCATGCCCTCCAACTGCGTGAGCTGGGCCATCACATCCGGCCGTCTGGCCGGCGCCGCTGCCGCGGAGGCTGTCAACCCCTGAAAACACATGGGAATCCGGCGTTTCGCGCCGGATTCCCGCTTGATCCATCTGAAAATCCGGAACCTGTCTGTGCGGCAAGCGCCCAGACAGATTCCGGATTTCTTTTTATATTCCCCTTTGAGCCGTGGCGCTTATCTCCCGGCGCAGATGCCATCCATAAACGCTTTGGCACGCTGCAAATCCGCCTCGCTGGGCAGGCCCTTGCCGCTTCCGCCGATCAGCTTGAAGGGGCCGAACGTGTTGTACCCCCGGCAGCCAAATTCGCCCAGGATGACGGCGTGTTTTTCCCGGGCCACGGCGGCGGCAGCCTTTGTGCCCGTGCCCTTGGCGCCCGCGTAGGTGTAGACGAAGAACACCCGCTTCCCCTCGGGCAGATGCGCCTTTGCAAATTCCACCACGGACGGGTGAAACGCAAAACCATAGATGCCGGATGCAAAGCCGATCAGGTCATACCCTTGCAGATCCGTCTTTGACGGATTTAAAACGTCGATCAGATCCACATCGTTCCCCTGCGCCATGGCGCGAACCACCTTGAGGGTGTTGCCGTGATGGTGCGAGTAATAGCAGATTGCCGCTTTCATGCCTTTCCTTCCTCCTCAAGCTTCCAGCCGAAATCGTTGTGGTAGATCATCTGGCGCGTCATGCCGCCGTCAATGCAGATGTTTTCGCCCGCGATAAACCCCGCCTTATCCGAGGCGAGATAGAGCACCATGTTGGCGATATCCAGCGGATGGCCCACGCGTCCGGCGGGCTGCTGGGCGGCGTCCGGCCCCTCATACTGCGCAAACGACGTGTCGATCCACCCGGGCGAAATGGAATTCACCCGCACGCGGCCCGCAAGGCTCACCGCCAGCGCGTGGGTCAGCGCCGCGATGCCGCCCTTGGCCGCCGTGTAGCTCTCCGTCTGCGGCTGGCTCATCCGGTCGCGCGAAGAGGAGATGTTGATCACCGACGCGCCCGGCGCAAAATAGGGCGCGAACAGCTTGGTCAGGTAGAACGGCGCCGTCACCCCCACGCGCAGCGCCTGGTTAAACGCCTCGTAGGTGCATTCAGAAAGCCCGCGCATGGCCGGCGGCGCATTGTTCACCAGCACATCCACCCGGCCATAATCCGAGATGACCTTCTGCGCAAACGCCTCCAGCGTCGCCTGATCCCCCAGGTCGCCCACAAAATAGCCGTTTGGAAGTATGTCAATGACGCACACGTGTGCGCCTTCCTTTGCGAATTCCTCCGCGATGACCCGGCCAATGCCCATTGCACCGCCCGTCACCACCACAACGCGGTCGTGAAACATGTGCATTCCTTCCCGGGGCGCTTTGATGCCCCTGCTGTGTTTTGCAGCAATCGCCGCACTCAGCGCTGCGCCTGCTGCCCGAGGTAGGCGTCAAGCCGCACCCCCACGTTCTGCTGCAGGTTTCTGTAGAAGAACTGGTAGTCGTACAGGTGGTACACGCCCTCGGAAAAGATGCCGAGCACCGGCGGGTATTCATCCGCCGTCACATCCGTCACCTTCAGGCTGCCGCGCACCGGCTCGATATACGCGCCCGTCAGCTGCTCGATCTCGCTGACGATCTGCCCGCTGTAATCCGTAAAGCAGGCGCCCAGGTTCAGCGTCTTGTCCGCGGGTGTGCCATCGGTGCGCCAGTTGAGCGGGTTGATGGCCAGGGTGCGGATGCCCGCGGGAATCATGAGCGAATCCTGCACATCCTCCGCCTCGCTGTTGAAGGCGATGATCACGCCGGTGTCGTCCTCTCCCTGTGCAAAGCGCAGGTGGGGATACGCGTCCATCTCCTCCTGCGTGATGCGCCAGCCAATGGCATAGCACGCCACCAGCAGATCGTTGACCGCTTCATCCGCAAAGCAATCCTTGAGCAGCCGCAGGCTCATATCTGCCCCCTGCGAAAAGCCCGCCAGGATCACCGGGCGGCCATCGTTGCAGTGCTCCAGATAATAGGTGAATGCCGCCTTCACATCCTCATACGCGATGGCAAAGTAGGCCTCCCGCTCCTGCTCGGGCATCTCGTAGACGTTCAGCCCTGCCTGGCGGTAATAGGGCGCGTAGAATGTGCCGTACGCGTCGTAGATGCCCTTTTCCATGTTGGTGGCGCCCAGGAAGCTGGCCTTGGTCTCCTCGTCATCCATCGCCATGTTAAAGTGCTGATCATCCCCAAAGAACACCGTGGGGCACAGGAAGAACACGTCGGCAGCCCGGTCTTCCCCGTCCGCCCAGTACGCCCAGTTTTCCTCCAATGCATAGTCGGGCGCCGCCTCCGCACAGACCGCCGCCGCAAACAGCAGCAGCATGAGCAGCGCCGCCATCAGCCCGGCGGCTACCCGGCCGCCCAGGCGGCGCGCCTTTGCGGCGGGCAGAGCGCCCTTTCGCGCAAACAGATCTCTCATTGCACAATCCCCCTCTTGTATTGTCCCTGCCATTTTACCACAGAGTGCGGCCGGATGCCATCCCGCCTTTTGCCCCGGCAGGCACTTTTGCGCACAAAACCTACACAAATGCCCTCCCGGGCGGCATGCGCCGCGGGAGGGCATTGCGTCTGACGAATCAGTAGGTGTAGTTCTCCACATCCACCTTGTCCGGGTTGGTGTACGGCGCAAGGGTGGAGATCATCTTGATCGGCTTGTCGGAGTGGTTGACGCAGTAGTGAATCTCGCCGGGCTCGATGTGGATCATCTGCCCTGGCACCAGGTGGTTGACCACGCCGTCGACGACGATGTCAATCTCGCCCTCGAGGATGTAGAAGTTCTCCTCCATCACGTTGTGATAGTGCGCCTTGAAATCCTGCCCGGCCTGAAACTGCACCAGCGCAAAATTCATCCGCGGGCCCTTCATCAGGTACTTCGGGCCGCTGTCGCCGAAGCGATACTCGTGATCGTTCTCATTGACGATATACATGCAATCCAATCCTTTCCCTATTTTAAATGAAATTGTACTTCCTTCCCCATATGCGCGCCGCTCAGACGCCCGGAGCCGCCCACATATAGCGGGTGATGCGGTCATCCGCGATCTTCAGCTGCGCCGCATACATCTTGCGCCAGACCTCGTACATCTGCATGTACACGGCGTGGTTTTCCATGTTCGGCTCATAGCGCTTTTCGATGCGCACGAGCTTGCGCGCCGTCTCGGAAATATCCGCATAGACGCCCACGCCGTATCCGGCCATGATCGCCGCGCCCAGGGCCGTCGCCTCGCGCACCTTCGGCACATTGACCGGCTTGCCCAGCACGTCGCACAGAATCTGGCACCACAGGTCGCTCTTGGACGCGCCGCCCGCGAAGACGACCTCTTCGGGCATGTTGCCCGTGGATTCCTCCACCAGCTTCATGTGCCCGTAGGTGACCAGCGCCGTGTTCTCCATGATCGCGCGGTAGAACGTGTAGCGGTTGTACTTCTGCGGATCGAAGTCAAAGTTGGTGAACGTCGGGCTCGCATGGCGCCAGCTGATGTAGTTCATCACGTCCGAGAACGCGCACATCATGCCATAGCAGCCGGCGGGAATATCCTTGGCCTTCTCGTTCATCAGGTCGTAGGGATCGCGGCCGCACGTCCTGGCCAGCTCCTTCTCCTGGGTGCAGAAGGCATCGCGGTACCAGCGCATGACCATGCCCGGCTTGAACGCCAGCGCCTCATACTGCCAGATGCCCGGCACGCTGTGGCAGTTGACGCGCACGCGGCAGTGCTCGTCGGTCTTGGCCTCGTCCGTGTTGTACTCATACTGCCAGAAGCTGCCGCCGAATATCGCCGCCTGGTTTTTGTCCACCACGCCCACGCCCACGCAGCCCAGCTGCGCATCGCCGCCGCCGGCCACCACCGGCGTGCCCTCGCAAAGGCCCGTCTGCGCGGCGCCTTCGGCGCTCACCTTCGAAACGATGCTGCCGCACTCGTAAACCTTCGGGAAAATGCCCTTCTTCAGCCCGATGCTCGCGGCGATCGCGTCGTCCCAGTCGCGCGCCTTCAGGTCGAATATGCCCGTGGTGCAGGCGTTGGACGGCTCGGAGGAGAACACGCCCGTCATCTTGTAAATCAGCCAGTCGTTGAACATGGTGCACAGCGCCGTCTTCTCATAGACCTCCGGCATCTTGTTCTTGACCCAGAAGATGCGCGGCAGCGCGCCCAGCGCATACGTCTGGCCGGATTCGCGGTAGATTTTCTTTTCCAGCTCCGGGTTCATGCGCACCAGCTGCGCCACCTCGTCGTCGCTGCGCGCATCGACGTTGGCGCAGGCCCAGATCTCCTGCCCCTGCGCGTCATAGAGCACGATGCCCTCGCGCATGCACGTCGTGGAGACGGCCGCAATGTCGTGCGGATCCACGCCCGTCTGCTCGATCACGCCCCGGATGCAGCCGCGCGCCAGATCCCAGTTGTGCACCCAGTCAAAGTCCATGCTGCCGGGGTAGCGCGGGTCTTCCTTGTGCGTCCATTCCTGCTGGACACACCCGAGCTGTTCGCCGTCCAGGCTGAAGAGCACGGCGCGCACGCTTCCGGTGCCCGCATCCACAGCCATCAGGGTTTTTGCCATACGAATACATCCTTTCTCTATCTCTATCGTCAGGTTTTGCAAACCAGGAAATTCACGCGTCTTCCTCCAGCAGCTTGCGGGCGGTGGCCTCGTCGGTGATCAGCGCATCCAGATAGCCGCCGCGCAGCACCGCGCGGATCGCCTCGGTCTTTTCCGAGCCCGCGGCCAGGCCGATGACGTTGTTCATCTGCTTGAGGCGCTCCAGCGGGGTGGAGATGAGCCGGTCCTCGATGGGGGTCTTGATCAGGTTGCCGTCGCGGTCGAGGAAGTGGCACAGCACGTCGCCCACGGCATGGTTGAGCTTGAGGTAGACATAGTCGTTCTGGCTGAGCAGGCCCGATTTGACGATCGTGGCATTGTCCGTCATCGCGCCGATGCCCACCAGCGTAAAGGAGGAAAGCTCGCTCATGCGGATGATCTCGCTGACGGAGCTCTCCCCGCGCATGGCGGCGGCCATCTCCTGGGAGGAGGCCAGCAGCGGCGCGGGCATCAGGTAGAGCCTGGCGTTGAACACGTGCGACTGCGTGTTCGGCAAATAATAGGAAACGCCGCCCGTCAGCGAGATGCAGGTGACCGGCGTCTCCACCATGGTGGCCAGATAGTTGAGCGTGCGGCTGAGCGTGTCGCCATAGCCCACGTTGATGCAGGCGTTGTCGTCAAGCCTGTCGGCGATGTACATGGCCCCCGCCCGCGCGATGGACTCGTTGGGGTGGCCGTCGTCGCGCACCTCGGGGATGAGAAAGACATCTTTTAAGTGGTACTTTTCCATCAGATCGCGGCTCTGCTCCATCAGCCCCATGCCGTCCGAGCGCAGGCGGAACTGGATGATCCCGTTCTGCCTGGCGGCCTCCAGCAGGCGGATGACGCGGATGCGGCTGATGGAAAGCCTGTCGGCGATCGCCTGCTGGGTCATATTTTCAAAATAGTAGTACCATGAGGCTTTCACCATGAGCGATTCTTCGTAGTTCAAGCAAACCTCCCGCATCAGACGCAAAGCCAAAATGTGAACAATAATCTACAAATGAAACATTTGTCTACTTCAAGTAGTATAGCACCGGCGAAAAGGAATGTCAATTCTTTTATGAAATAGGCTCCACATTTTCACGTTAAAGATCATTGATGCAAAATCATCGCAAAAATACTTGACATGATGCACAGAAATGAATACAATGGAGGAAACGATGAAAGTGCAGACAAGAAACCTTTGTAACAATTTAGCGCAGGAGTATACACATGGCAGGAAATGGAAGCGGGCAATCTTCTGCACCGCGCCTTCAGATCCGCGGGATCCGCAAGGCATTCGGGCAGAATGTCGTCCTCAAGGGAATTGACATGAGCGTGCGCGCCGGCGAGGTGCTTGCGCTCATCGGCGGCAATGGCGCCGGTAAATCCACTCTGATGAAGATCATCATGGGCATCTACACCTGTGATGACGGCGAGATCCTCATCGACGGCCAGCCGGCACGGCTGGGCAAGCCGTCGGCCTCGCTGGCGGCGGGCATCTACCTGGTGCCCCAGGAACCGCTGCTCTTCCCCAACATGACGGTGCTTGAAAACATCCTCATGGGCTTTAATGAAAACGAGGGCGAGCTCAAAAAGCGCCTGGCCAAACACATGGAGGAGCTCGGCTTCAACCTCAACCTCCAGCGCAAGGCCAACACGCTCTCCATCGCCGAACAGCAGCTGGTTGAGCTGCTGCGCGGCCTGATGCGCAACGCCCAGGTCCTCATTTTGGATGAGCCCACCAGCGCACTGACGTTCGGCGAGGTGGAAGCGCTGTTCAAGGTGGTCAAGGATTTGCGGCGCAAGGGCATCAGCATGATCTACATCACCCACCGCCTCAACGAGGTCTTTGAGATCGCCACCGACGTGGCCATCATGCGCGACGGCGTGATCACACTGGAAGGCCCGGTCGAGAAATTCACCAAGGAAATGCTCATTCAGGGCCTGCTGCCGCAGGACGCCGCTATGCAGCAAAACACCCGCGCCTATGTGCCGGTGCGCTACGAGGCGCTCAAGCCCGTGCTGCAGGTGAAGAACCTGACCGGCTACGGCTTTAAGAATGTGACGTTTGACCTCTACCCCGGCGAGATCCTGGGCATTGCCGGCGTCGTCGGCGCGGGCCGCACCGAGCTGATCAGCACCATATTCGGCCGCGACAAGACGCTGGGCGGCCAGGTCATCCTCGACGGGAAGGACATCACCGGCCTGCCCACCAAGCGCGTGCTGCAGGAAGGCATCAACTTCGTGCCGGAAGACCGCCACTGCCACGGCCTGTTCAAGATCCGCTCGATCTCCTCGAACACGACCTCGGCGCTTCTGGGCACCCAGAAGATCGGCAAGGTCAACATGGACCGCCGCCAGCAAAAGAAAATCGCCCAGAAATATGTGGACGACTTCAGAACCAAGATCGTCTCCCTGGAAGACCTGATCGGCAGCCTCTCCGGCGGCAACCAGCAGAAGGTTGTCATCGCCCGCGCGCTGTCCACCCAGCCCAAGGTGGTCATTCTCGATGAGCCGACCCGCGGTATCGACGCGGCGGCGCGCAGCGACGTGTACAGCATCATCCGCCAGCTCAAGGATGCCGGCGTGGCCGTGCTGATGGTCTCCTCGGACATTGAGGAGGTCGTGGAGCTGGCCGACCGCGCCATCACCGTGTTCCAGGGGCGGATCAACGGCGAGTTCAGCCGCGAGGAAATCACGCAGGATGTCCTGACCAGCGCCTCCTTCGGCATCGCGCAGGAAAGGACGGTGCACGCATGAAGACGATTCAAAACCTGCTGAAAGCCCGGTGGATGTCCAGCCTGATCTTCCTGATCCTGCTGTTTCTGATCACCGGCATGGCAGACCCCGCATTTTTGAGCTACTCCAACATCATCAGCTGCTTTAACACGGCTACGATGTACACGCTGCTGGCCATCGGCATCGCGTTTGTGATCATGACCGGCGAAATCGACGTCTCCATCGGTTCCACGCTGGGTCTCACCGCCGCCATGACCGGCCTGATCGCCCAGCAGGATGGCAGCGTGGCGACGATGCTCATCGTCGTCGCCGTGGTAGGCGCGTTCATCGGCCTTGTCAACGGCATCGGCGTGGCATACTTCGGCGTGCCCTCGCTGATCTTTACGCTGGGCACCAACAGCGTGGTGCGCGGCCTGATCTACATCATGACCGACGGGCGCACGGTGGAAAACTTCGGCGGCACCATCGCCAGCTACGGCAACAAGACGCTGTTCGCCGAAATCACCGTGTACTACGCCATCGCCGTCGTGCTGGTGGCCATCGCCCACATCGTGCTGACCAAGACCCGCAAGGGCAAGTACTTCATCGCCGTGGGCGACAACGCCGGCGGCGCCAAGCTGGTGGGCATCTCCGTGCTGGGCACCAAGATCCTCGCCTATGTGCTGTGCGGCCTGTTCGCCGGCATCGGCGGCTTCGTGTTCGCCTCCAAGTACGGCCAGGTCATGACCGTCGCCGGCAACGGCTACGAGATGACCGCCATCGCGGCCTGCGTGCTGGGCGGCATTTCCCTCTCCGGCGGCCTGGGCAACATGATCGGCGCGGCCATCGGCGCGGTGATCATGTCCTCCATCAGCCGTCTGCTGGTCTTCATCGGCCTGCCCTCCACCTACGACAACACCATCACCGGCATCATGCTGATCGTGATCGTCGTGGTCGACGCACTGGCCCAGCGCCGGTCCGTCGAGATGTCCAGAAGAAAGCGCCTTCTGTCCAGAACGGCGGATAAAGCCCCGGAAGGAGGCGTCAAGGCGTGAAAACCATGCTCAAAAAAGTCTTT
>DVJV01000146.1 GCA_018716525.1 Candidatus Ventricola gallistercoris | reverse complement strand
GTCCTGAGCCAGGATCAAACTCTCGCGTTTAATCCTTTCAATTTTGAAAGTTGCCCCTTTCAAAATCAAAACTCATTTCGAATTGACTGTCTTTTCTTGGCTGCGATTCTCTCGAACCGCCGCCTCGCGTTCTTCTTGATTCTGTATCGTTTTCAAGGATCATGTCCGCCCGGGAGTTTTGCTCTCGCGCTGACAGCTTTGGTATTATATCGCAGATAGAAGCCATCTGTCAAGGGGTCTTTCGCACTTTTTAGACATTTTTTGACGCATCTCCGTTTCCGGCCATTTGATACCTTTCCAGCAGATGTGCAATGTGCATCTGAGCGGCGCGCTGCGCCCTTTGTTCGGCCGCCGTATCCGGCGTTTTGTCCCCCATCAGCGCGACAAACTGGCTGATTTTCAGGCCCAGCGCATCCTGCATATCGCGATCCGATCCCTGCGGCGCCACGAGATAGTAGCACAGGATCGAATCGCGCTGGCCCATGCGGTGCGCGCGGTCCTCCGCCTGGGTATGCACCGCCGGCGACCAGTCCAGCTCGCCAAACACCACGCAGCTTGCCCGCTGCAAATTCAGCCCCGCCGCTGCGCGCAGTGAAATGACGCAAAGCGCCGTGTCGCTCTCCATGAACCGCTCCACCGACCGATCCTTCTGCGCCGTGCTCTCCTGCCCCGTGATGAACGCCGGGCGATAGGCAGCCAGCTCTTTCCGATAGATGTCCATGACCGCATGGTGGTGTGCAAAGAGCAGCACGCGTTCCCCGGCATCCAGCAGGGCACGCACAAAGGCTGCCACAAACGGCGCCTTGGCTACACCCGTCGCCTGACGCTCGCCGCGGCTGATCTGCTCCTCCAGCAGCACCCGCTCCCGGGTATCGGGTAGCAATTCGCTCAGGCTGCCGAGCATTTCAAGCACCGGGCGCATCAGCTCGCGGTAGACCTTGTCGTCCGCGTCGATCTCCTGCACCAGTCTGCGCTTAGGCGGCAACTCCGAGAGCACTTCCTGTTTGGTGCGCCGCAGAATCAGCCCCTCCCGGCGCAGATGCGCCCCCAGCAATGCCGGATCGCGCACGATGTGGTTGCCGTAACCGTCGCACCATTCCCGGGTAAAGCTCTCCCAGTCGCCTAGGCAATGAAAATCCAGAATATTGACGATATTCCAGATCTCCGCGCCGCGGTTATAGATCGGCGTGCCGGAAAGGCCGATCACCCGTTCACAGCTTTCCGCCAGCAGGCTGGCTGCGGAGTACTTCTCCGTGCCGCCGTGGCGCAGCTCCTGCATCTCGTCGAAAATCACCGCGCGAAAGCCCATCTGCGGCAGCACCTGCTTCCAACCGCGAAGGAGCAGATAGTGAATGATGTACACGTCCGCTTCCGGCGGATCATAGGGCTTAAGCCCTGTGAGCACACAGACGCGCGGCGCTCTTCCTGCCACACGCAAAAAGCGCTCCGTCTCCGCCATCCAGTTGCGCAAAAGATGGGGCGGCACCACGATCAGCGCGGGCAGGTCGCCCGTCGCCGCCAGACACGCCAGCGCCTGCACCGTCTTGCCCAGGCCCATTTCATCGGCAAGCAGCGTGCGGGGATTGGCGAGCAAAAAGGAAAGACCTTCCTTTTGGAATTCCCTGAGTTCCCCACAAAATGTTTCCTGCGGTGGCACGCTTCGCACAGGCAGGCGAAGCGCCGCATCGCGCTTGCGCACATGCTCGCGCGCTTGCTCCAGGGCCTTCTCCCACAGAGCGCGGTCCCGTGCGGCGATCTCCAGCGGATAGCGCATCATCAGCCAGTTGACATCGCCCACAATGCGCCGGTTGGCCGTAAAGCGCGCTTCGCCCCGCCGACGCGTGCTCCCCGGGAAGAGCCGGGTCGCCATCTCCGTGACACAGGGCTCGCCCTTGATCGTCCAGCATTTGCTGCGCCGGTTGTAAGACAGCGTGCCGTAAAGATGCCCGGTCTGCGGCACATCCCGCAGGTAGCCGGGCAGGCCTGCATCCTGTGGCATCCCGCTCTGCTGTTCCTCTTGTTTCTTCTCGTCTCGCATTGCGCGCTCCCGCTTGATCCATCCGTTCTGAAAAAGGATTTGCCCGCCGCCTCACGGCAGGCTGATTCCCCACAGACGCTCCAGTCCCATCATTGTCACCCGCTTGCCGCCGATCGTGCGCGGCAGATTGACGCCGCGCGGCGCAAGCACAAGCAGCTCTCTGACCTCATCGCATGCCGCATAGCGCGCCAGCTGCGCGGCAAGCGCCGAAGCGACAGGGCGCTTCTTCTTGATTTCCACACCGATGTCTCCGACCACGAAGTCGATTCGGCAGCGCGGAGCAAGTTTGACCTCATGTCTCGCCTCGATTCCAGCACGCCTCAGCGTTTCGGCCGCCAGCTGGTGCAGCTCGGCTTCCGTACACGCCGCACCAATGCGCATCGCGCTAAGCGCGTCCATCACGCATTCCAGCGTGTAGTTCTGATCCAGAGCGCCCATGCACTTTCCTCCTGCCGCCATGATGGTCTATTGTATCACGCCGCCGGCCGATGGACAAGCCGCGTCATGCAAACAACCGCACAAACAACCGCACACCCCCTCGCCTTTCCGCCCTCATCGCGGCGTGTTTTTTCAAAATAAAAACGCGGCGCGCAGGATCTCTCCCGCACGCCGCGCCGTATGTTTTGATCAGACCACGCCCTGCGCTTCCATCGCCTCGGCCACCTTGAGGAAGCCCGCGATATTCGCACCCGCGACGTAGTTGCCCGGCATTCCGTACGCCTTGGCCGCCTCGTCAATGTTATGGAAGATGCCGACCATGATGTCCTTGAGCTTGCTGTCCACCTCTTCAAACGACCAGCTCAGCCGCATGGAGTTCTGGCTCATTTCCAGCGCGCTGGTGGCTACGCCGCCCGCATTGGCCGCCTTGCCGGGGGCAAAGAGCACGCCGTTCTCGCGCAGATAATCCGTCGCCTCCAGGGTGGTGGGCATGTTTGCGCCCTCAGCCACGGCGATGCAGCCATTCTTGACCAGCGCCTTGGCATCCTCCAGCCCCAGCTCGTTCTGCGTGGCACAGGGCAGCGCCACATCGCACTTGACTGTGAACACGCCGCGGCCTTCATGGTACTCAGCCGTGGCCCGCGCCCTGGCATACTCGCTCAGCCGGGCACGGCGCACTTCCTTGACCTCGCGCAGCAGCGCCACGTCGATACCGGCCGGATCGTACACCCAGCCCGTGGAATCGGACACGGTGACGACATTCGCGCCCAGCTGCTGTGCCTTCTGCACCGCGTAAATGGCCACATTGCCCGCGCCGGAGACCACCACGATCTTCCCCGCGATATCGTGGCCGTTGGCGCGCAGCATTTCCTCCGTCAGATACAGCAGGCCATAGCCGGTGGCCTCGGTGCGCGCCAGAGAGCCGCCATAGCTCAGCCCCTTACCGGTGAGCACGCCCTCATAGCGGCCCGTCAGGCGCTTGTACTGGCCATACAGATAGCCGATCTCCCGGGCGCCGGTGCCGATATCGCCAGCCGGAACATCCACATCCGCGCCGATATACTTGTGCAGCTCGGTCATGAAGCTCTGGCAAAACGCCATGATCTCGCGATCGCTCTTGCCCTTGGGGTCAAAGTCCGAGCCGCCCTTGCCGCCGCCGATGGGCAGGCCGGTCAGCGAGTTTTTAAAGACCTGTTCAAACCCCAGGAACTTGATAATTCCCAGATTCACGCTCGGGTGCAGCCGCAGCCCGCCCTTGTACGGGCCGATGGCGCTCGAGAACTGCACGCGGAACGCATTATTGACCTGGACCTGCCCCTTGTCATCGACCCACGGCACGCGGAAGAGGAGCTGGCGCTCCGGCATGGTGATGCGCTCGAGCAGCGCTTCGCGGCGGTACTTCTCCTCATTGCGATCGATCACCGCGCGCAGCGAATCGAGCACCTCGCGCACAGCCTGATGAAATTCGGGCTGGCTGGGGTTTTCCCGCACGACGCGCTCGTAAACCTCATCGACGTAAGACATAGGACAGTCCTCCTTAATTCATCTTGATGCGTTATGGCTTCAACGCTTTCATTATATGCAATGCCAGGTGCATTTGCAAGTACTTTTTTGCATTTCTTCGCTTCTTGTTCATTATTCGTTCATTTAGCCATATATTTGCACAATCAAAGAGTCTTTCTTCCACAATTTACAGTACACACCGAAACAGACAGCGCAAAAAGTATGAACGGCGCACACCCTCTCGCAAGCCCATGCCCGCTAAAGCAACTTTGGGTCTTGACATGCAACAAAACAACCGCCCCGGTCAAATCGCGGCTTTTCGGTTTTCCCGCCATATCTGCATTGGATTTGACAGCCTGCCACAAAATGGGTATACTGATTTTGCCCGCTTTAGCGGGCTCGCTCTCCCTTATATAGCAAAGCCAAAAGCGCCGCTCCCGATGCAGAAAGCGGCGTGGCGTCTCAATCAGTTTCCCCGCAAAAACGCGGGAAAGGAAGGTATGCATGGCCTATTCTCAGGAAATCGTCGATAAACTAAGCAGCTTCTTTGCCACCACCGGCATTCACGCGCCTTTTGAGGAACGTGCCGGGGTGGGCCTGTTTACCCTGCGCATGAAGCTGAGCTGCCGCTTGCAAAGCGCGCAGATGCTCGTGATCGTGCGCGAGGATAACTTTTCAACCCTCGCCCAGATTCCGCTGACCGCGGGAGAGGACACCCGCCTGGCCGTGGCGGAATACCTCACCCGGGTGAACTTCAACATGCGCAACGGCAACTTTGAGCTGAACATGGCCGACGGCGAGATCCGCTTCAAGACTTACGTCCATGTCGGCAGCAGCGAACTGGATATGAATGCCGCCCGGCTGGCCATCACGCTGCCGTTTGCGATGTTCAACCGTTTTGGCGACGGGCTGCTCGACGTGCTCTTCGGCTTCAAGTCGCCTCGGGAGGCCTTTGAGGCCATTGGCACCTGACGCGCATCACTTCTTACCCTTGGGATTGCCGGCGGCATACTCGCAAAAGGGCCGCAGGCTGCACTGGTCACAGCCGGGTTTTCTCGCCGTGCAGACCTGGCGGCCGTGGTAAATCAGCCAGTGGTGCGCGCGACTCCACTGCGCTTTGGGTATGTTCTCCATCAGCTGCTTTTCAGTCTTGAGCACGTCGGGCGCGTCAGCCAGCCCCAGGCGGTTGCTCACGCGGAACACATGCGTGTCCACAGCAATGGCATCCATGCCAAAGGCGCAGCTCATCACCACATTGGCCGTCTTGCGCCCCACGCCGGGCAGCGTTTGAAGCGCCTCGTGGTCCTCCGGCACATTGCCGCCATAGCGCTCGCACAGCGCTTGAGCGGTGAGCACCAGGTTCTTGGCCTTGTTGTGGTACAGGCCGCACGTCTTAATGTAGGGTTCCACATCCTCCGGCTTGGCGGCAGCCAGCGATGCCGCATCGGGATACGCCTCAAAGAGCGCAGGCGTCACCATATTCACCTTGACATCGGTGCACTGGGCGGACAAAATGACCGCTACCAGCAGCTGATACGGATTTTGAAAGTGCAGCGCGGGTTTAGCCTCCGGGTACAGACGGCTTAACTCTTCCAAGATGGCCGTGTACCTTTGTTCCTGTGTCATGCGAATCTCCCCTCATCGGCTCTGTGTGTCGAAAAAGTTCGCCTATGGCATCTTTTTTCCAAAGGTTTACAATCCAGGCCGCTTTCCCTTTAGCGGGAAAGCGGCTTTTGTTTCATTATAATCTCGCATCGCGCAAAAGGCAAGCCGGCTAGGACAGATGCAGCGGCGTCAGCTGAATCTGCCGGGTGCCGTAGTGATCGACGCGGTAAAAACCGATGAGCGCGCTGGGATTGACCCGCCGGTAAATCTGCATCACCTGCGGCGTGTCAGCCAGCTCAAAGCGGACCGATAGTCCGCAGCCAATCGCCACCTCGCGCGGGGTGGAGATCACCCCCGCATTGAGCCCAGCCCGGCGCAGGGCATCCTCCATGCGCAAAACCTGCGTGCGCGAGCGAAAGGCGCCGATACCAAAGGATTGATTCATGTGCTTTCCCTCCCGTGGGTCTACCTCGGGGCAGACCTCATATACTGGTAGCGTATGAGGAGCGCCATCAAGCGGTGCGCAAAGAAGGGAAGGATGCGTGATGATCTATCTGGACAATGCGGCCACCAGCTTTCCCAAGCCGGGCTGCACGGTGCAGGCGATGACATCGGCGCTGACAAACTGCGGGGCCAACCCCGGGCGCTCCGGCCACAAGCTGGCAATTGAAGCCGGGCGGATCATGGAAGGCTGCCGCGAGGAAATCGCAAACATGCTCGGCGAGGCCGACGCCTCGCGCGTGGCCTTCGCGCAAAACGCCACCGATGCGCTGAACATGGCCATCCACGGCGTGCTGCGCAGCGGTGACCACGTCATTTCCACACTCATCGAGCACAATTCCGTGCTCCGGCCGCTCTCCGAGCTCTCGCGCAGCGGCGTCATCACGCTGACGCTCGTGCCGCCTGACGGCGACGGGCGCATTCAGGTGCAGGACATCGAGCACGCCCTGACCCCGCGCACACGCCTGGTGGCCATGACGCACATGTCCAACGTGCTGGGCATCGCGCAGGATGTCGCCGCCGTCGGCGCGATGTGCCGCCGCCGTGGCGTGCTGCTGCTGGTGGACTGCGCGCAGACCGCCGGCCATCTGCCGCTGACGCCGCGCGCCTGGGGCTGTTCGCTGCTGGCCATGCCCGGCCACAAGGGGCTACTTGGCCCGCACGGAACCGGCGCGCTGTGGGTGGCGTCCGGTGTGACGCTCGCCCCACTGCGCCAGGGAGGCACGGGTTCCATGTCCGAGAGCATGTTCCAGCCCCGCATGATGCCCGACAGCCTGGAAAGCGGCACGCAGAACCTGCCGGGCATCGCCGGGCTGCACGCTGGAATGCGCTTTGCGCTCGCCCACCGCGCGCAGGTGCACGAGCAGACCATCGCCCTGTGCGCAACCATGCGTGAGGAGCTGCTCAACCTGCCCGGCGTGCGGGTGTACACGCAGCCCGGCGCTTCGCTGGTGAGCTTCAATGTCGGGGGCATCGCCTCCCAAGAGGCAGCCTCTGCGCTGGATGGGCTGGGCATCGCCGTGCGCGGCGGGCTGCACTGTGCGCCGGGTGTCCACCGGTTTTTGGGCACGCTCTCCTGCGGCGCGGTGCGCGTGAGCCCCGGTTTTCTCAATACCCGCGAAGACGCCATGGCGCTGGTGCGCGCCGTTTCCCGGATCGCACGGAACGCCTCCCGCTGAGTGATGCGCACAAAAACGGCCTCCCTTTTACGAAGAAAGGGCGGCCGTAAAATATTCAGTTTAAGGCCATCACGCGTTCGGCTCTTCCGCCGGGGGCGCCGCATCCGGCTCCGCCTCGCCCAGCTGCTCCATAATCGTCTGATAGAGCACCGGAGCGCGGTCTGGCCAGCGCTCACAAAACCGCTTGGCCTGGGCCTTGGTCGCCGCCGTCAGCGTGAGGCGGAAGATCTCTGCACCGGATTCCAGTGCGCGCAGCGTCACCACGAAGCCGTTGTCCGTCTCCTGCCAGTCCGCGGGCATCTGCCGCTCGTCGCGCAGGCGTGTGCGCCATGCGGCGCTGTTTGCCTGAAGCTTTTCCAGCACGGAGGCCCGGAGGCGTGTGCCGAAGAGCTCCACGCTCTGGCGGCCCTGCGGCGTGAGGATGAGCAGCGTTCCCTCCAGCTGGTGGGACTCGCGCACAAAGCCATCCTCCCGAAGCCCGCCCAGCGTCAGATAAAACTGGAACGCATTCATCAGCCCGGTCTCCGCCAGAAAGCGCAACAACTGCTCCTGCGTGCAGCCGCCCAGCCGCGATAGCGCGCTGAGGACGATCAGACGCTCTTCTTCCTGTGTAGACTGTGCGTCAAACACGCTTTCACCCCCTTTTGCGGCGGTGCTGCTCAAGATTGCTCCGCTTCATCCTTGACGATGTACGGCTCCAGCGCCTTGAGCAGATCATCGCAGTCGTCGCTGTAAATGGACATAAGAATCGGCTTGGAAAGATCGATGGAGAAAATGCCCAGAATGGACTTGGCATCCACCACATAGCGCCCCGAACGCAGATCCATGTCGTAAGGATAACGGTTAACCAGGCTGACAAAATTCTTGACGTGATCGGTCATCATGGTCAGGCGGATAGTCACGGTCTTCATGCTGATTCCTTCCTTCTTTATCGTCACTCCGGCGCGCAACCGGCGCCGCATGCAGTAAACATACGCAAGCCGCCACGCAGCAAAGACGCGCTGCGGTAGGAAGAGGCGCAAGGCCCTTCTCTGAGGCCATTATACCCGAAACAAATGGCGATTGCAAGCGCGCAAAGGCGCACAAAATGATTTTGCCCCCTTTACAAACCGGGGAAAAACGGTTATCATAGGAGCGATATCAAACGCGAAGACGCGGGACGCATACGCCCTTTGCCGCAAAGAGAGCCGGAACTCGTGGTGCAATTCCGGACGGACGGGGGCGCATGGAATCACCCGCATGAGCGGCCCCTTGAAGCTGAGGCCTAGAGGCGGACGGTTTGCCCCGTGAACGGCAGTCAAGCGGGCGCATATGCGCCAATTTGGGTGGTACCGCGAGCAGCCTCGTCCCATGTGGATGAGGCTGCTTTTATTTCACCTTGATGGATACCGACAGGAGGAAGGTTATGTATCAGAAGGTTTCGACCGACATGAACTTCGCCCAGCGCGAAGAGGAGGTCATCAAATTCTGGCGGGATGAAGACATCTTCAAGAAGACCGTTGCGCTGCGCCGCGGCGCGCCGGCGTTCACGTTCTTCGACGGCCCGCCCACGGCCAACGGCAAGCCGCATATCGGCCATGTGGAAACGCGCGCAATCAAGGATATCATTCCGCGATACCGCACCATGAAGGGCTATGACGTGCTGCGCAAGGCCGGCTGGGATACGCATGGCCTGCCGGTGGAGCTGGAAGTCGAAAAGCTGCTCGGCCTGGATGGCAAGCCGCAGATCGAGCAATATGGCATCGAGCCGTTCATCAAGGAGTGCAAAAAGTCCGTCTGGAAGTACAAGACGGAGTGGGAGCAGATGAGCGAGCGTGTGGGCTACTGGGCCGACATGGAAAACCCCTATATCACCTATGAGGACAACTACATCGAATCCGAGTGGTGGAGCCTCAAGAAGATCTATGAAAAGGGGCTGCTCTACAAGGGCCACAAGATCGTGCCCTACTGCCCGCGCTGCGGCACTGCGCTCTCCAGCCACGAGGTGGCGCAGGGCTACAAGACGGTCGAGGAGACCTCGGCAGTCGCGCGCTTCAAGGTGAAGGGCGAGGAAAACACCTATCTGGTCGCCTGGACGACGACCCCCTGGACGCTGCCCAGCAACGTGGCCCTGTGCGTCAACCCGGAGGAGGACTATGTCCGCCTGACGTTTGAGGGCGCAACGTACATCATGGCGGGCGCGCTGGTGGAGAGCATCTTCGGCGGCAAGGAAGAAAAGCCGGTCATCGTGGAGACAATGAAGGGCAGCACGCTCGAGTACATCGAGTACGAGCCGCTCTATGATGTGAAGCGCGAGGGCGCCAAGTTCCACTACGTCGTGTGCGACACCTATGTCACCATGAGCGACGGCACGGGCATCGTGCACATCGCTCCTGCGTTTGGTGAGGATGACGCGCGCGTGGGCCGCCGCTATAACCTGCCGTTTGTGCAGCTGGTGGACCCGCAGGGCTGCATGACCGATGAAACGCCCTGGGCGGGCACGTTTGTCAAGGATGCGGATAAGCTGGTGCTTTCCGATCTGCGCGCGCGCGGGCTGCTGGTCAAGGCGCCGAAGTTCGAGCACGATTACCCCTTCTGCTGGCGCTGCGACACGCCGCTGATCTACTACGCCCGCCAGAGCTGGTTCATCAAGATGACGGCGGTGCGCGACCAGCTGATGCGCAACAACCGCGCGGTGAACTGGATGCCCGAAAACATCAAGGAAGGCCGCATGGGCAACTTCCTTGAAAACGTGATTGACTGGGGCCTGTCGCGCGAGCGCTACTGGGGCACGCCGCTGCCGGTGTGGACGTGCAAGTGCGGCCATGTCCATGTGATCGGCAGCCGCGAAGAGCTGGTGAAGCTGGGCAAGGATGTCGATCCGAACATCGAGCTGCACCGCCCCTACATCGACCGCGTGGTGCTGACCTGCCCCGAGTGCGGCGGCGAAATGCACAGGGAAAAGGACGTCATCGACTGCTGGTATGACTCCGGCTCCATGCCGTTTGCGCAGTGGCACTATCCGTTTGAAAACAAGGAGCAGTTTGAGCGCCGCTTCCCGGCGAACTTCATCTCCGAGGCGATCGACCAGACTCGCGGCTGGTTCTACACCCTGCTGGCGATCTCCACGTGTCTGTTTGACACCAATCCGTTTGAAAACTGCATCGTCATGGGCCATGTGCAGGATAAGGACGGCAAGAAGATGAGCAAGCACCTGGGCAACGTCGTGGACCCCTGGAGCGTGCTCAACACCCAGGGCGCGGACGCGGTGCGCTGGTTCTTCTATAATAATGCGGCGCCGTGGATGCCCAACCGCTTCCACGCCAAGGCTATCGACGAGACCACGCGCAAGTACATGGGCACGCTGTGGAACACGTACGCCTTCTTCATCCTTTATGCGGAGATCGATCAGTTCGACCCGAAGGCGCATCCGCTTGACACGGTGGCCCTCACGCTCATGGACAAGTGGGCGCTTTCGAGGCTGAACACGCTCATCAAGACGGTGGATGATCACCTGGAGCACTATCGCATCACCGAAGCTTCCCGCGCGATGGCCGACTTTGTGGACGACCTGTCCAACTGGTACGTGCGCCGCAGCCGCGAGCGCTTCTGGGGAAAGGGCATGGCCGGCGATAAGGAAGCCGCGTTTGCCACGCTCTACCACATCCTGGAGACCATGAGCCGCCTGACGGCGCCGTTCACGCCGTTCATGGCAGAGAGCATGTACCGCAACCTGGTGTGCAGCGTCGATCCCGCTGCGCCCATCTCCGTGCACATGACCGACTTCCCGGTCTGCGACGAGCGCTACATCGACGCCGATCTGGAGACCCACATGGCCGATCTGCTGGGCGTAGTGGTGCTGGGCCGCTCCTGCCGCAGCGAGTCGGGCCTGAAGGTGCGCCAGCCGCTCTCCCGCATGATCGTCAGCGGTGTGACGCTGCCTGGCGACCTGTGCGCACTGGCGGCGGACGAGCTCAACGTCAAGGACGTGGTCTTTACCGACGACACGACCGCCTTCATGACCTACCAGCTCAAGCCGCAGATGCGCACGCTGGGCAAGAAGTACGGCAAGCTGCTCAAGGCGATCGGCGAAAAGCTCTCCACGCTGGATGGCAACGAGGTCGTGGCCAATTTTGAAGCGGGCAAGACGCTCTGCTTTGAGCTTGACGGCGTAGCCGTGGAACTGGAAAAGGATGACGTGCTCACCGCGCCCGTCAAGAAGCCCGGCTATGTCGTATCGACCGACCGCGGCGTGACGGTGGCGCTGGACACGAACCTGACTGACGCGCTCATCAGCGAAGGCTTTGCGCGCGAGGTGATCTCCAAGCTGCAGACGATGCGCAAGGACGCGGGCTTTGAAGTGACCGATCGCATTCACGTCACCGTGAAAACGGACGATGCAAAGCTGGCCGCAGCCGTAGCCACCTACGACGAGGCGATCCGCCGCGGCGTGCTGGCGCTTGATATCACCGCCGACGATGCCCCGGAAGGCGCATTCGCGCAGGATTGGAGCATCAACGGCGTGCAGGCCATGCTGAGCGTGCGCAAGGCGTAAACGCCGGGCCGCGTCACGCGGCAGGAGACCAATATGGATGCAAACCTGAAAAAAATTGTCATTGCGGGTGCGGGGGCATATCACTTTGCCCCCGCCCTTTTCGAGG
The DNA here is from genome assembly GCA_018716525.1 of Candidatus Ventricola gallistercoris. Taxonomy (GTDB): domain Bacteria; phylum Bacillota; class Clostridia; order Christensenellales; family Aristaeellaceae; genus Ventricola; species Ventricola gallistercoris. Next base: position 17,265 of record DVJV01000146.1, on the reverse strand, counting down.
ATCTCTTTGTGCGTTTTCGGATGCCGGCCGAGATCTGGATGGTGGATTCCGACCTGGACATGGCGGAGCTCTCCGCGCGCGGAGCGCAGGCGCTCGCGCGCGCGTTCGGTGTGGAATCGCGTTTTTACTACACCACGCAGCTGCACAAGGCGATCTTTTCCGCCGATGCGGTGATCGTCTGCTCCGACTTCCTCTATGAAGACGCGTGGCAGAAGGACTTTGAGGCGCTCGACGCGGTGGGCCTGGGCAAGCAGGTGCGCCTGACGGGCGGCCTGGGCGGCGCGATGCAGACGATGCGCGCGGTGGGCTTCATCGCAGACGTGGCCGACCAGATGCGCGAGGAGTGCCCGGATGCCACGCTCATCCTCTGCGACAGCGGCTTTGGCGGATTGCAGCTGGGCCGCGCCTGCGAGGCGGCGCAGCGCATGTGCGGCATCCGCACGCTGGGCGTCAGCGGCGTAACCGAGCAGACGCGCAAGCGCCTTTCGCTCTACCTGGATGTAAAGGAGAGCGATCTTGCCATCACATGCGCGGGCCTCAACGATTTTTCATGGGTCACGCAGCTTCGGGACACCCGAAAGGATGCCGACCTGATCCCCCGCTGCATGAAGGAGATGCGCGAGGACAGCCGCGAGCAGCTGAGCGCGCAGTACATCGATTGGTACGGCGCGATTCCGGCCGGCACGCGTGTCACGCAGTATGAGCTGCTTGCCGACACCGAGCTGAGCCCCCGGCGCACGGTGCTGCCGCTCTCAGGCGTTGGCGCAGCGGACTATGAGCTGCGCAAGCGCAATCTGGCGCTGCTGGCCGTGCACGGGCCGATGCGCCCCAAGGGCCTCATGGCCTGGGACCAGATCCGCCAAAGCGGCCTGACGACGGCGCGCCCCATCGAGATCCTTCGCGCCCTGTGGGGCGAGGGGGCATGCAGCGTGCCCAGCCTGAACATGCCGTGCGACGGCGCCATCGCCTGCGTGACGCAGGGGCGCTTTGTGGAAGGCCCCGCACAGGTGGATGCCACGGGCGCGCACGGCACCCCCGTGACGCTGAGCGTCGAGCTGGGCGAGCTGCTCGAGCAGCTCAGCCTGTGCAACGTGCTCTATGCCGAAGCGGCAGCCGGCGGCAGCCATAAGGCGCTGCGCGAAGCGCTGGAGATCGATCCTTCGCTTGCGGGCATTGATCTGCTCTATGCCGAAGACGTGCTCTGCTCCATGATGGAGGCGCAAAAGGACAAGCTCCCGCGCTTCTTCGCCTGACGGCACATTCCCGGACGGCGCGCCGCAAAAGGGCGGGCTCCGTCCCTGCCCCACTTTCCCGCGCAGCATCAACCGGCACGCTTTTGCATGACACGCCGGTTGACATTGCCTGCGCAACATGATATGGTATTGGGTTGGAAAAGCCTCCCGTATATACGGCCCCGGCGCTCTGACGGGGTCGTTTTCCCCTTCTCCATCTTTCGCATCACATCGCCGCCTGACGACGAAAAGAGGAAATCCCATGTCACTTTTTACGCTCGTGTTCTTTTCCTGCCTGTGCGCAGGGCTGTACTACCTGTGCCCGCTGCGCGTGCGCTGGGTGCTGCTGCTGCTGGTCAGCTATGCGTTTTACGCCTACAATGGCCTGAGCGCCCTGCCCTTTATCCTGATCACCACGGCCAGCACGTTTTGCGGCGCGCTTTTCATCGGCCGCATTGGCGAAGCAGGCAAGGCGTATCTGCGCGAACACCGCGCCGAGCTGGATGCGCAGGCCAAAAAGGCGCACAAGCAGCGCGTCCGCTCCCGCCAGCGCGTGCTCTTCTGGCTGACGCTGCTGCTCAACTTCGGCATTCTCGCCGCGCTCAAGTATCTGGAGCCCATCCTTTCCTGGGGCGCGTCGCTTGCAGAAAGCCTCACCGGGCAGGCCGCCACGCCCCCCGCGCTCAACCTGCTGCTGCCTTTGGGCATTTCGTTTTACACGTTCCAGTCCATGGGCTACCTGATCGACGTCTACAACGGCAAGTACGCCCCCGAGCGCAACCCCGCACGCTTTGCGCTCTACGTTTCCTTTTTCCCGCAGCTCATTCAGGGCCCCATCGGCCGCTATGACCAGCTTGCCCCCCAGCTCAAGGAGACGCACCGCTTTGACATCGAAAACATCAAGCGCGCCGCACTGCTCATGCTTTGGGGTTTCTTCAAAAAGAAGGTCATCGCCGACCGTGCGCTGCCGCTCGTCGAGCATGTGTTTGGCCACCAGAGCCAGTACGGCGGTGCTGTGATCGTCGTGGGCGTGCTGTTTTACTCCCTGCAGCAGTATGCCGATTTCTCCGGCGGCATCGACCTGGTCACCGGCATCGCCCAGCTCTTCGGCATCCGCCTGGCGCCCAACTTCAAGCGGCCATACTTCTCCGCCTCGCTGGGCGAGTTCTGGCGGCGCTGGCACATCAGCCTCGGCGCCTGGATGCGCGATTACGTGTTCTACCCCTTCGCGCTGACCCGGCCCATGGCCCGCGCCTCCAAGGCCCTCAAGCAGCGCGCCGGTGCGCACATCGCACGCGCGCTGCCCGCGGCGCTGGGCAATGTGCTGGTGTTCTTCCTGGTGGGCATCTGGCACGGCGCGCAGATGAACTACGTGCTCTGGGGCCTGTACAACGGCCTCATCCTCGCCTCTACGGCGCTGCTTGAGCCCGCTTACAAGCGCCTCAACGAACGCATGCCGCGCCTGACCGCCTCAACAGGCTTTCACGTCTTCCGCGTGCTGCGCACATTCCTGATCGTCAACATCGGCTGGTATTTCGACCGCTGCGTCCGTGCCAGCGACGCCTTTGAGATGCTCGGCAAGACGCTCTTTGACCTGCGTCCCTTCCAGCTCTTTGACGGTACGCTCCTGCATATGGGCATGGCCCGCGGCGATTTCACCGTGCTCCTGGTGGCCACGCTGATCCTCTTTGGCGTCTCGCTCGCGCAGGAATTCGGCGTTCGCGTGCGCGACGCCGTGCTCTCCCGCCCGCTGGTTTTGCGCTGGGCGCTGCTCTATGCGCTCATCCTCTTCACCCTCTGGACGTTCTCCGGCAGCGGTTCGGGCACGGAGAGCTTTATGTACGCGGTGTTCTGATGCACCGCCAGTCTCCTTTTGAGTCGTAACGCAGGAGGTTCGACCACCGATGAAATTCCCCCGAAAGCTGGCAGCAACGGCGCTGGGCATTGCCGCATTCTTTCTGTGTCTGCTGCTGCTCGTCGTTCTTGCCAACACGTATTTGATCCAGAGCGACACCGTCGCCGCCCTGACGATGCGGGAAATGCAGTCCCGTGACGACATCGAGCTGGCGTTTGTCGGCTCCTCGATCGTGCGCGACCACTTCAACGTGCAGCTCATCAGCGAGCAGACCGGCATGAACGCCTTCAATGCCACGGTGCCCTGCGCTTCGCTGCCCGCCAGCATCGCCATCACCAAGGAGCTCTACCGCACCAACAGCCCCGAATGGACGGTGCTCGTCGTGGAGCCCTACACATTCCAGACGCCGCGCGAGGACACCGAGGCCGAGTACAAGCTCATGCCCTTCCTCACCGACTGGCGCAACAAGCTCGAGTACTACCTGCGCCTGTGCGATGAGGACGGCTACTACATCGACCGGCTGTTCATCTTCCGGGAGTTTGGCGCCAAGTCGTTTAGCGACGTGGCCAAGACCATCGGCTTGCGCCACTGGCCAAAGGAAACCTATGCGCGCCTGAAAAAGACCATGGACCCAGCAGTCTCCTACGAAGGTGGCGGATTTCTGCGCTACACCACCGACGAACGGGCCGACAAGCTGGTGCGCGAATCGGTCTTCCGCGAGTATACGGGGTACTACTACGAGCTGTTTGACAAGTCCAAGGCCGAGCTGCTCGAGTATAAAGCGCTGTGCGAGGCAAACGGTTCCAAGCTGCTGATCCTGCTCTCGCCCAACCTGACCGCGCACGCGCTGGCCGAGCCGGGCTTTCTGGAGTACGGCGAAAGCCTGATGCGCTTTTGCCGGGACAACGGCATTCCCTGCTACAACTTCATCTATGCCAAGCCGGAATTCATGCCAAGGCTTGATTCCTACTACTTCGACCTGTACCACATGGTGGGCGAAGGGGCGGATATTCTCAGCGATGCCTTCTGCCGGTTCTTCGCCATGTTTACCGCCGGGGAAGACGTAAGCGGCCTGTTCTACGAAAACACGGCCGCATACCTCGACTCGATCGACTTCATCACCAACGCCTGGATCACACAGTACAAGCCCGGCTCCAAATGGAACCTCGCCTGGGATCAGGATGAGGCCACCGTCACCGCCGCCGCGCAGACACACGACGTATTCATGGCCGACGGCAACCGCGGTGCACAGGTGACGCCGGAGTACCGCTTCGTGCTGCTGGAGGAAGACGGTTCGGAAACCCTCTTGCAGGATTACAGCACCAATACGCTCTACCTGTGTGAGCCCGGCGCGCTCGACGGCCGGACGATCCGCCTCTATGCGCGGCCTCAGGGCCAGACAGATGCCGATCCGCAGTGGTTTGAGCTGACGGTGGGCAAAGAATCCACCTTGATTGACCGGGACAAATCGCGTATAATGTAGGGGAATCCCATCCCTTGCAGGCGGAGCACGCACGGATGCGGCTCCGCCTGATTTTATATTGATTTCAGTATCCCTGAGACAAAGGCTGCCCGCTTCGGGTACGCCCCCCTATACGGAGTTTGACTCATTATGAAATACCTGATTCTCGACGTATTGGAGGAGACTGCCTCCCGCCTGCCGCACAAGACGGCCTTTGCCGATCCGTGCACAGCCCTCACCTTTTCGCAGCTCGTGCAGCGCGCCCGCGCGGTGGGCAGCGAACTGGCCACGCGGGTTCATCCGCGCAGCGTCATCGGCTTTTACATGGATAAATCCACCGCAGCCATCGCGGGCTTTCTTGGGGCGGTGTATGCGGGCTGTGCCTATGCGCAGCTCAATCTGCGCCATCCGGCCATGCGCATCCGCGCCATTTTGCAGACGCTTGAAACGTCCGTGGTCGTCACCGACAGCGCTCATGCAAAGGCGCTGGAAGAAACCGGCTTTGACGGGGAGATCCTGCTCATCGAATCGCTGATGGAAGCCCCCGTTCAGGATGACCTGCTCCTGCGCGTGCGCCGCGGCATGATCGATGCTGATCCGCTCTATGTCAACTTCACAAGCGGCAGCACCGGCACGCCCAAGGGCGTCGTCGTCTGCCACCGCAACGTGATGGACTTCATCCCCTGTTTTACCGAGCTGTTTGCCATCACCGAGCAGGATACGCTCGCCAATCAGGCTCCGTTTGACTTCGATGTATCGGTCAAGGATATTTACAGCGGCCTGTTCACCGGCGCAACGGTGCAGATCGTGCCCACCGCCTATTTCACCCAGCCCACCAAGCTCATGGACTTTTTGTGCGACCGCCAGGTGACCGTCATGGTGTGGGCGGTCAGCGCGCTGTGCTTCCTGACGACCATGAACGCGCTGGCCTACCGCACGCCCACCACGCTGCGCGCCATCCTCTTCTCAGGCGAGGTCATGCCCGTCAAGCACCTGCACAAGCTGCAAACCTATCTGCCGAACGTGCAGTACGTCAACCTCTACGGCCCCACGGAGATCACGTGCAACTGCACCTATTACATCGTGGACCGTGAATTTGCCGAAAACGAGGCGCTGCCCATCGGTATTCCCTTCCCCAACGAGCGCATCGTGCTGCTGGGCGAGGGCGACAGGGAGGTCACGCAGCCTGGGGAGATGGGTGAGCTCTGCGTAAGCGGCACGTCGGTGGCCCTGGGGTACTACCGGGATGGCGCGCGCACGGCGCTGAGCTTCGTGCAAAACCCGCTCAACACCGCTTACCGGGAGCCGCTCTACCGCACGGGCGATCTGGTGAGGCTCAACGAGCGGGGCGAGATGGTGTATGTCTCCCGCAAGGACTTCCAGATCAAGCACATGGGCCACCGCATCGAGCTGGGCGAGATCGAAACGCAGCTGAGCGCAGTGCCCGGCGTCGAGCGCGCGCTGTGCGTCTACCTGCACGAAAAGGGCAAGATTCTGGCTTTCACCACCGGCCCGGCGGATAAGCACGCCATCACCACCGCGCTGCGAGAGACGCTGCCCGACTACATGATCCCCAATCTGTTCATGCAGGTGGAGGAAATGCCGCTCAACAAGAACGGCAAAATCGACCGCAACGCGCTCCTTGAGCGCTACAACCACCGCAAGGAGGTGCGCCATGGATAACCGGCAGCTTTCCGCCATCGCAGAGGCTTATGGCACGCCGTGCTTCGTGTTTGACGAAGAATCCCTCGCAGCCCGGATGCACGCTGTGCAGGCCATCGTCGGGGACAGCGTGCACCTGTGCTACTCCATCAAGGCGAATCCCTTCCTGATCCCTGCGATGCGCCGCCTGGTGGGCACGCTGGAGGTGTGCAGCCCCGGCGAACTGGAAATCTGCATGCATCTGGGGATAGATCCTGATACCATCCTCTTTTCGGGCGTGAACAAGACGCGCGAAGATGTGCAGCGCGCCATGGACTGCGGTGTGACGCGGTTCACCTGTGAATCGCCCCTGCATATCCGCCTCATCGACGAGGCAGCGCGCGCACGCGGGCGGGTCTATCCCGTGCTGGTGCGGCTGACGGCGGGTTCCCAGTTCGGCATGGACGAGCAGGATCTGCTTGCTGCCATCGGCCACCGCGCGCAGACCCCCGGCATACGCATCGAAGGCATTCACTTTTTCTCGGGCACCCAGCGCAAGAAGCTGGACGGGCAGCGCAAAGAGCTGGCCATGCTGCGGGAGCTGATGGCCCGCCTGCACGACGCGCACGGCTTTGACGTGCAGCGCATCGAATATGGTCCGGGGCTGTATTATCCCTATTTTGCCCACGAGGACGCCAGCGACACGCTTTCTCCGCTTCGCGAGCTGGCGCCCGATTTGCAGGCGCTCGCAAAGGATTGCGAGCTGACCATTGAAATGGGGCGCTTCTTTGCCTCGGAGTGCGGCACCTACCTGACCCGGGTGGTCGACACCAAGGTCAACTGCGGCACCGCCTACGCCATTGTGGATGGCGGCATCCACCACGTCAACTACCTGGGCGGCAACATGGGGATGCGCGTGCCGCGCATCGCGCATATTCCGGGCCCGGCCCATGCAAACGGCCTGGCGCAGGACTGGGTGCTTTGCGGCAGCCTGTGTACCACGGCCGACGTGCTCGTGCGCCGAATCGCCTTTGAGGGCCTCTGCCCCGGCGACCTGCTGGCCTTTGCGAGCATCGGCGCATACGCCGTCACCGAGAGCCCCGCGCTCTTCCTGAGCCGCGATATGCCCCGCGTCCTGCTGCACAGCGCACAGGGCGATACGCTGGCGCGCGACGTCATTCACACTTCCACCCTCAACCAACCGCAAAAGGAGATCTGACCATGAGAGAGACCATTGTAAACATCCTCGCTGACATTGCCGACGACGTGGACTTTGATACCTGCACGACGCTGATTGACGACGGCATCCTCTCCTCGCTGGACATCATTCAGCTCATCGGCGCGCTGAACGACGAATTCGACATTTCCATTCCCGCCACGGAGATCGTGCCCGACAACTTCAACAGCGTCGCCGCCATGGAGGCGATGGTCAAGCGCCTGAGCGATGAGTGATCACAGCGGCGCAAACTTTCGGAAAAAGGCGCCGCATGCGTTTTTTCAACACAATGAAGAGGCCAACGGCCTCTTCAGACTGTCAAAAAACCCTTCCAGGAGGTTTGGAGGGCCGAAGCCCTCCAAATGTAATCCGCATCCGGCGACATGTGCGGCGGATGCGGAAGCCTTGCCTTGCAAGGTTTCCTTGCGCTGTTTCCCGCCCGGGAGTCCCGCAGGGACGAGAGGGAAACAGCGTTCAACTCTCGGAAAAGGACGCCGTAGGCGGACTTTTTCGACACACAAAGCCATGGGGCGTGCATGGCCGGGCGCTGGGCAGGCTGGGGCCTGTCTTTCGCGGTCTATTCCTGATCGGGCCGGATCTCCATGGCCGGCAACAGGGCGTCCATGGCATCCTTGACGGCGAAGAACTGCCGCTCCGGCAAATGCGCCAGGCGCTCCTCCATCATCTGCATGGCGGCGGTGCGGCGGCTGTCCGTCTCCCGGGCGCCGAATAAAACCCGGTCGGCGGATACGCACAGCGATGTGCAAAGCCGCGTGAGCGTCGGCAGCGACACCCCGGCAGCGCCGCATTCGATGGCCGAAATGTGCTTTTCGCCAAGGCCGAGTATTTCGGCAAGCTGCTCCTGCGTGAGGCCGGCCGCCTCGCGGATCTGCCTGACGTTCTGCCCGATTTCCAGATTGATCTGCTTTTTCTCCTTCATCGCCCAAACACCACCTGCAATCCTGAAAGGTGCGCCTCTGACGGGTTTTTTTACATCTGATCAATCAAAGCCAGTACAACGGCCTGTTGTTCTTCGCTCAGCCTTGACCAGCGTTCCAGCAGCGTTTTCTGCGCCTCGGTCAGGGAAACGGGCGTGCCTTCTTCGGCAAACAGTTGAGACAGCGTAATGCCGAAGGCCGTGCAGATCTTTTCAAGGGATGGAACGGTCGGAACCATGTTCTTGCGATACCATGAGGAAATCGTGGACTGAGGCAGCCCGGAGCGCTCTGCGAGCTGATACTCCGTCCAGCCCCGTTCCTTCCGATACGCGGTGATCACCGAAAGGATATCCTTCACCTGCATCACGCCCTTGCTTGTATTCTTCGTAGATTATACTTTGATCAATCGTTGCCATTTAATCATTTGAATCGTATAATTTTAACGACAAACACAACGTCAGGGGGGAGCGCGCGTTGGAAGGAAAGAGCTGTTTCTTTATCGGGCACAGGGAGGCATCGGAAGAGATTTACCCGGCATTGTATGCAATGGTTGAACGGCACATCGTCGAATACCGCGTCAGGGAGTTTATCGTCGGCCATTACGGCGGATTTGACCGCCTTGCGGCGTCGGCGGTCAGGGAGGCCAAGCGCTGTCACCCGGATGTAAGGCTCGTTTTGCTGCTGCCGTATCATCCGGCAGAGCGGCCCGTGCAAACACCGGCCGGATTTGACGGCACGTTCTATCCGTCCGGGATGGAAGGCGTTCCGCGCAAAGTTGCCATTGTGAGGGCGAACCGCTACGTCGTGGATCATGTGGACTATCTGATCGCCTATGCCTGGCACCCTGCCAGCAATGCAAGGGAATTGGTGCGCTATGCGCAGAAGCGTGATAAGCATATCGCCCGGGTGAATCACAGGCCCGGGCGAGACGGGGCAAAACTCAATTGATCATGGCGCTTTCAGACGGTCAAAAAACTTCCGGGTGGGTTGGAGGGCCGCACCCCGTCATCCGGGCTGCGGCTCAGACTGTCAAAAAACCCTTCCGGGAGGTTTGGAGGGCCAAAGCCCTCCAAATGTAATCCGAATCCGGCGACATGTGCGGCGGATTCGGGCCTTGCCGCGCAAGGCTTCCTTGCGCCGTTTCCCGCCCGGGAGCCCCATGGGGGCGAGAGGGAAACGGCGAAAATCTCGGAAAAGTCCGCCTGCGGCGTCCTTTTTCGACACGCAAAAGCCGCACCCCGTCATCCGGGCTGCGGCTTTTGCTTTGGTTTGGCCTCACTTGTTGTTCTTGGCGTCAAAGTAGGCGTTGAGGGCCTTGACCAGGGCATCGGCGTCGATGCCGTGCACCAGGCTCGCCTCGGCGATGGACTCGGCGGAGGCGTGCGGGCAGTAGAGGCAGTGCATGCCGTAAGACATGAACACGGGCGCGACCTCGGGGTCGAGCTGCATGACGGATGCGATGGACATATCGGGCGTGATCATAGAAAAGACCTCTTTCTGTTGGGTTGGGATAAAAGTTGCACAGCTATCATACACCATCATGCGCAATCTGGCAAGATCAAATGCACGATCGCGGCATCTGGGCGCAAAGAAAGGGCCATACAAACTGCGCATAGACAGGCGGGCCAAAACATGCTACAATCATTTTCATAGGAATGAGGATGGCTTTTTAGCCAAAACGCGGTGAAAATGGGTAAGGAAGCATGAGAAACAACGAATTGCGGGGCCCGACGGCGATCGACACGGATATCATCCCATCGGACAGCGAGCACGTATTCGAGCAGGAGGCGCTCTATCAGGAGGTGATGATGCGCTATCACTGCGCCATTTTGGAGATGCGCACCAAGCTGGAGGTGCTCTCCAAGGATCTGACGGTGCGCTACCGGCGCAACCCGATCGAGTTCATCGAGAGCCGGCTCAAGAAGCCCTCGTCCATCGCGCGCAAGCTGCAGCACATGGGCCTGGAGGTCACGGTGGAGAATATGACGCGGCATCTGTCGGATATCGCGGGCATCCGGGTGCTGTGCGCGTACATCGACGATATCTACGAAATCGCGCGGATGCTGGCGCGCCAGAAGGACGTGCGCATCATCACGGTGAAGGATTACATCAAGAGCCCCAAGGAGAACGGCTACCGCAGCTACCACCTGATCGTGGAGATCCCGGTGTATTTTTCCGACGAGGTGCGGCCCGTGCGCTGCGAGATCCAGATCCGCACCATCGCCATGGACTTCTGGGCCACGCTGGACCACGACATGCAGTATAAAAAGCAGGTGGAGGACGCCGAGGAGATCATGCGCGAATTGCGCGAGTGCGCGGACATCATCCACAAGACCGACGAAAAGATGATGCGCCTGCGCGAGCGGATTCACCGCATCGACCTGGAACCATGACGCGATGACAAATAAAAATTGGATAGTGCAAAATATAATTGACATACCGCCTCCGCGCCGCTATAATGGAGAACAGACGGCGCGGGGGCGGCATTTTGGGCCCGCACTTGAAAAAGTGGGCGCCTGCTGATATAATCAACGCAACGTCTTAAAAAGGAGGCATCCGGTGTGGATGAGGTGAAGCTGGGGGATCTGGTGCAGATGCGCAAGACCCACCCGTGCGGCAGCGACCGGTGGACGGTCATCCGCGTGGGGGCGGATATCAAGATCCGCTGCCAGGGGTGCGGCCGGATCGTGATGATGGACCGGGCGGATTTCCTCAAGCGGGTCAAGAAGACCATCGGGCATTCGCAGGAGCCTGTCCGGGGCACGAATGAGGGCGACGCGTGACGGCGCGGCAATGCAAATAAGAGAAGAGAGGCGCATGTGCATGGAGCAGGGAAAGGGGCCGGCGAGCCCGGCGGAAACGCAGAAGAAGGCAACCCCCGAAAAAGCGGGGAAGGAAAAGCAGAAGAAGAGCCTTCAGCGGGAAATCTTCGAGTGGATCATGGTGTTCGTCGTCGCGGCGGCGCTGGCGTTTGTGGTGCGCACGTTCATCTTCGAGCCGGTGCGCGTGGACGGGCAGTCCATGCTCAACACGCTGGAGAACAACGAGTTCATGATCGCCACCAAGTTCGACTATCTGCTGGGCGACCCGGAGCGGTTTGACATCGTCATCTGCGACTACCCCAACACGGACGACGGCATGTACCGCGTCAAGCGCGTCATCGGCCTGCCGGGCGAGACGATCGAGCTGCGCCTGGGCGAACTGTATGTGGACGGCGAGCACGTCGAGCAGAATTTCGACATGACGCCCAATGAGACGAACTTCGGCCCGTTCACCGTGCCGGAGGATTCCTATTTCGTCATGGGCGATAACCGCAACAACTCCAAGGACAGCCGCAATCCGCTGGTGGGCGCGCTCGACCGCAGCATGATCAAGGGGCATGTGCGCGCGGTGGTCTTCCCGCTGGGCCGCATGCGCCTGCTGGATGAATGATCAAGGCGCGTCGGCGCTTCGGAAAAGTCCGCCTGCGGCGTTCTTTTCCGAGGATTTGCGCTGTTTTCCTCCCGGCCCTTTGGGCCAGACGGGCAGAAAACGGCGCAAGGAAGCCTTGCTACGCAAGGCCCGAATCCGCCGCACATGTCGCCGGATTCGCCTTGCATTTGGAGGGCTGCGGCCCTCCAAACCACCCGGAAGGTTTTTGGGGCGACCCGAAAGACGTCCGGGGTGGACATTGTGGCACAGAAAAGGCGCCCTGCCGGGGTGAAACCGGCAGGGCGCCTTCTTGCGCGTTTGGCGGGGAAAAGGGGCCGTGCGCCGCGGCCCAAAAACCCGCGTTTCTGGCCGAAATGCGGAGAAAATGCGCACAAATCAAAAGAAATTTACACAAAAGAGCAGGAAACCCTTGACAGGGCTTCCAAAAAGGAATACAATACTATATTGCATCAGTATGCACAATAGGCAAGATGCGCCCGCGTATCGGTGCGCCGCACGACATCATTGTACAACGCTTTGGGCTGTTTGGCAATGGGTAGTTTGAGGCGGATGGCCTGTTGTTGCGAAAAACCATCGGAAGGCTTAGACAAGTTAGGGGTGATGGCATTCATGGTTAACATCCGCGATGAGCGTGAGGAAGCTGAAATCATGAACTACGTCGGGGTACACGACGTCAGGATGGGCAAGTACAGGGTCCGCAAGAGCTTTGCCAGCATTGAGGAAGTGGTGGAAATGCCCGACCTGATCGAGGTGCAGAAGAACTCTTACGAGCGCTTTCTCAAGGAAGACCTGCGGGAAGTGCTGAATGACGTTTCGCCGATCTACGATTTCAACGGCAATCTGAAACTCGAGTTTGTCGATTATTCGCTGGACAAGACGCCCAAGAACACGCTTGAGGAGTGCCGCGAACGCGACATGACGTATGCCACCGCCCTCAAGGTGCTCGTGCGCCTGACCAACAACGAGACCGGCGAGGTCAAGGAGTCGGAAGTGTTCATGGGCGACTTCCCGCTGATGACCGAGCATGGCACGTTCATCATCAACGGCGGCGAGCGCGTCATCGTCAGCCAGCTTGTGCGATCCCCCGGCGTGTATTATCGAGAGAGCATCGACAAGGCGGGCAAGCACCTGTTTGACACGCAGGTCATCCCCAGCCGCGGCGCCTGGCTCGAATATGAGATCGACTCCAACGACGTGATCTGGGTGCGCGTGGACCGCGCCCGCAAGCTGCCGGTGACAAGCCTTTTGCGCGCGCTGGGCTACGGCACGGACGAGCAGATCTACGACCTGCTGGGCCACGACGAGAAGCTCGACGCGACCATGGCCCGCGACGGCGGCGACGACGGCACGCGCCGCACGCGCACCGGCACCGAGGTCAAGAGCGTGGAAAGCGGCCTGATGGACATCTACCGCCGCCTGCGCCCGGGCGAGGTGGGCACGGTGGATTCGGCCGACAAGCTGCTGCGCGCCACGTTCTTTGATCCCAAGCGCTACGACATGATGCGCGTGGGCCGCTATAAGTACAACAAGAAGCTCGCCATCGCCGCGCGCATCCGCGGCCACGTGGTCGATCAGGACGTGGCCGATCCCACCACGGGCGAGGTGCTCATCGCCGCGGGCGAGCGCATCCCCGGCGCCAAGACTGATCCGCTGGCCAAGCGCATTCAGGACGCGGGCGTCAACGAGGTCTATCTGCGCCTGGAGGACCGCGTGGTGCGCGTCATCGGCAACAATTTCGTGGATGCCAAGGCCTGGCTGGATGAAAAGACCATCGAGCTTTCCGGCATCAACGAGATGGTGCACCTGCCCACGCTGCGCCAGCTGCTGGAAGTGGCCGAGCAGGAGGGCATGGACGAGCAGGCCAAGACCCGCCTGCTTGCCGAGAACCTCTCCGCGCTCATGCCCAAGCACATCCTCATCGACGACATCGTGGCCTCCATCAGCTACCTGCTGAACCTGCCCTATGGCGTGGGCTCCACCGATGACATCGACCACCTGGGCAACCGCCGCCTGCGTTCGGTGGGCGAGCTGCTCCAAAACCAGATCCGCATCGGCCTGGCCCGCCTGGAGCGCGTGGTGCGCGAGCGCATGAGCGTGCAGAACCAGAGCGAGGTCAAGCCGCAGGAGCTCATCAACATCCGCCCGGTGTCGGCCGCGATCAAGGAGTTCTTCGGCTCCTCGCAGCTCTCCCAGTTCATGGACCAGCCCAACCCGCTGGCTGAGCTCACCCACAAGCGCCGTCTGTCCGCGCTGGGCCCGGGCGGCCTCAACCGCGACCGCGCTTCCTTTGAAGTGCGCGACGTGCACTACTCGCACTACGCGCGCATCTGCCCCATCGAGACGCCTGAAGGCCCGAACATCGGCCTGATCGGCTCGCTGGCGACGTACGCGCGCATCAACGAATACGGCTTCATCGAGGCGCCGTACCGGCTCATCGACCACAGCGGCGAAAAGCCCCGCGTGCTCAACGAGATCGTCTACCTCGCCGCCGATGAGGAGGACGGCTGCTACATCGCCCAGGCGAAGGAGCCGCTCAACCCCGACGGCACCTTCGTCAACGACCGCATCACCGCGCGCGTGCGCGCCGACGTGCAGAGCGTGGAGCCCAGCCGCATCGACTATATCGACGTCTCGCCCCGCCAGGTGATCTCCGTGGCCACGGCCATGATCCCCTTCCTGGATCACGACGACGCCAACCGCGCCCTGATGGGCTCCAACATGCAGCGCCAGGCCGTGCCGCTGCTGCGTCCGGAGGCGGCCTTCGTCGCCACGGGCATCGAGTACAAGGCCGCGCGCGATTCCGGCGTGTGCGTGCTCGCCCGCGAGGACGGCTATGTCAAGAAGGTCTCGGCCGACAGCATCGTCATCGAGGACGAGCTGCACGAGACGCATACCTATAAGCTGATCAAGTTTGCGCGCTCCAACCAGTCCACCTGCATCAACCAGCGCCCGATCGTCTCCGCCGGCGAAAAGGTGAGCAAGGGCGACGTCATCGCCGACGGCCCCTCCACCGACCACGGCGAGATCGGCCTGGGCCGCAACGTGCTCATCGGCTTCATGACGTGGGAGGGCTACAACTACGAGGACGCCGTCCTGCTGAGCGAGGAGCTCGTCAAGAACGACGTCTTCACCTCCATCCATCTGGAGAAGTACGAGTGCGAGGCGCGCGACACCAAACTCGGCCCCGAGGAGATCACCCGCGACCTGCCCAACGTGGGCGACGACGCGCTCAAGGATCTGGATGCCGAGGGCATCATCCGCATCGGCGCGGAGGTGCATCCGGGCGATATCCTGGTGGGCAAGGTCACGCCCAAGGGCGAGACGGAGCTCACCGCCGAGGAGCGCCTGCTGCGCGCCATCTTCGGCGAGAAGGCGCGCGAGGTGCGCGACACGTCCCTGAAGGTGCCCCACGGCGAGGAAGGCATCATCGTGGATGTCAAGGTCTTTGACCGCAAGGATCACGCCGAGCTCAGCCCGGGCGTCAACCGCATGGTGCGCGTGTACATCGCCCAGAAGCGCAAAATCTCCGTGGGCGATAAGATGGCAGGCCGCCACGGCAACAAGGGCGTCGTCTCGCGCATCCTGCGCCAGGAGGACATGCCCTTCCTGCCGGATGGCACGCCGCTGCAGATCGTGCTCAACCCGCTGGGCGTTCCCTCCCGTATGAACCTGGGCCAGGTGCTCGAGGTGCATCTGGGCATGGCGGCCAAGGCGCTGGGCTGGCACGTGGCCACGCCCGACTTTGACGGCGCCACGTTCGAGCAGATCCAGCGCGCGCTGGAGAAGGCCGGGCTGCCCAAGGACGGCAAGACCATCCTCTACGACGGACGCACGGGCGATCAGTTCGACAACCCCGTCACCGTCGGCTACATGCACTACCTCAAGCTGCATCACCTGGTCGACGACAAGATGCATGCCCGCTCCACCGGCCCCTACAGCCTGGTGACCCAGCAGCCGCTGGGCGGCAAGGCGCAGTTCGGCGGCCAGCGCTTCGGCGAGATGGAGGTCTGGGCGCTGGAGGCCTACGGCGCCGCCAACACCCTGCAGGAGATCCTGACCGTCAAGTCCGACGACGTGGTGGGCCGCGTCAAGGCGTACGAGGCGATCGTCAAGGGCAAGAACATCCCGTCCCCGGGCGTGCCCGAGAGCTTCAAGGTGCTCATCAAGGAGCTCGAGTCGCTGTGCCTGGATATCAAGGTGCTCGACAGCGATCACAGCGAGATCGTCATCAAGGAGCTGGAGGACGAGGACGAGGGCTACGAGCGCGGCCAGAGCGCCGGCGAGCCCGAGGAAGAACCTTCCGCGGATCTGCCCGCAGGCGCGCTCTCCGGCGAGGAAGAGGCCGGCGAGGATTTCGACGGCGATGACGACGTGTTTGACTTTGACGACGTGCCCAGCTTCGAGGATATCTCCCTGGACGACCTGGACGACAAATAAGCCCCCCGCCGGGCTTTCGCCGGGAATGACTGTAACCATGCCCCGCCGCGCGCTGCGCACGGCGGCGGCCCGATTTGAGTAGAGAAGGGAGTGCACCCCTTTGTCGGAACTGACAAACCTGTCATCCATTCAGATCTCCATGGCCTCGCCGGAGCAGATCCGCGCCTGGTCCCATGGCGAGGTGAACAAGCCGGAAACGATCAACTACCGCACCCTGAAGCCGGAGCGCGACGGCCTGTACTGCGAGCGCATCTTTGGCCCGACCAAGGACTGGGAGTGCAACTGCGGCAAGTATAAGCGCGTGCGCAACAAGGGCATCATCTGCGACAAGTGCGGCGTGGAGGTCACCCGCTCGAAGGTGCGCCGCGAGCGCATGGGCCACATCGAGCTGGCCGCGCCGGTGAGCCACATCTGGTATTTCAAGGGCATTCCCAGCCGCATGGGCACGCTGCTGGATATCTCGCCCCGGGCGCTTGAAAAGGTGCTCTACTTTGCCTCCTACATCGTGCTGGACCCCGGCTGCACGCCGCTGCGCGCCAACGCGATTCTCACCGAGACCGAATACCGCCAGCAGATCACCGCGCCCAGCTACCAGGCCGATCTGCAGATGGGCAAGCCCCCGCTGCGCGTGGGCATGGGCGCCGAGGCCGTCCGCGAGCTGCTCCAGCGGCTGGATCTTGAAAAGCTCAGCCGGGAGCTGCGCGCCGAGATCACCGAGCTCACCGAGCGCGAGCGCGAGCGCGAGACCGAGGGCCAGAAGCGCGCCAAGGCGATCAAGCGCCTGGAGGTGGTGGAGGCCTTCCGCACCAGCGGCAACAAGCCCGAGTGGATGATCCTGGAGGTCATCCCGGTCATGCCGCCGGATCTGCGCCCGATGGTGCAGCTGGACGGCGGCCGCTTTGCCACCAGCGACCTCAACGACCTGTACCGCCGGGTCATCAACCGCAACAACCGCTTAAAGCGCCTGCTGGAGCTGGGCGCGCCGGACATCATCGTGCGCAATGAAAAACGTATGCTTCAGGAGGCGGTAGACGCCCTGATCGACAACGGCC
>DVJV01000145.1 GCA_018716525.1 Candidatus Ventricola gallistercoris | reverse complement strand
TAAACTGACACAAGCAGAAATGGCTGAAGAGATGAAATTAGGTGTAAAATACTACGCTGCTTTGGAAGCAGGAACAGCCAAAATAAGTTTAGTGCGTTTCATCCAGTTTGTTTGCATTATACAAGTGTCGGCTGATTCGCTGCTTATAGGCACACATGAACACTACCCAGCAAACTTTTTATCCCGCTCCTCAACTCAACATGGTCCCGCGTACACAAAACATGAAGAACTGCATAGTCTAATTGATAAATGTTCAGACGATAAAATAGAGACAATGCTTGGTATTATGAAAGTATTGAAAGATAAGTAATTAAAAACGCCTGACGAAAAGGATGATGGAACAGATGCATGAATCAAGAAATGAATTCCTTGAACATCTATATTCAGAATATTATGATTCAGTGTTTCGTTTATGCATAGTGATAGCAGGGTATGACAAGCAACATTATGGTGAATTGACGCATGCCGCATTGATGGATGCTAGGGGAATGCGTTCAGCGGACATATACCGCCGAGCAGGTGGCTCAAATCCTTGGCATCAGCCTACGCAAGGCTTATGGGCTTTGCGAAACAACCACACAATTCAAGGTGATGCGGCTGGGAAAGCGATGCCTGCGAATTCACAAGGAATCCTTTGACAAGTTGCTGAACGAGCAAGCGGAGCTTACCTGACCTGAATCAGGAAAGGAAAGCAATCATGGCAACCTACAAAGTGAGGGGCATTGCCCACAACATCATTTATCCCTACCGGACAGAAGACGGCAAGGTCAAGCACCAATGGGAAACCTATTCCACCGAGCTGGAGGCGATGCACAGGAAGGCTTATATCGACTATCTGCAAAAGAATCGGCTTCACCACGAGATCCGAAAGGCTGTCGCCGAATACCAGTGCAAGCGCGCTGTGGAGCGGGAGGTGGTCGAGCGTTTCCGCCCCAGAACGCAGGAGGAAGCACATCCGCACGCAGCGGAGGATAATACCGCAAAGACCTATCGGGAATTTGCGGAGAAGTGGCTGCCCATCCACGCGAGAAAGGAGCGCTTTTCGCCCAACTCCTATGACAGCTATCGCAGCAATCTGGACCGGCATATTCTGCCGTACTTTGGTGACCGGGTGATGAGCAGCATCACGGTAGAGGACATTGACGACTTCCTGGACGCGCTGAGCCGGAAGCCCTGCCGTGGGCCCAAGAGCTACGGAAAGCGCCCGGAGAATATTCCGACGCTGTCCTCCAGTACCGTAAAGAAGTGCTTTACGATCCTGACCTCCGGCTTTGAGACGGCAAAGAAGTGGCACTACATCAGCGAAATCCCCAAGGTCACCGCGCCCACGGAAAAAACGGTCAAGCGAAGAGCCTGGGATGCCCGGCGCGTTTATGAGGTGCTCGACAGCATCAAGGAGGACGAGCTGCTTCACCTGGCCGTCCACCTGGCGTTTGTCTGCTCCCTGCGGGCTGGCGAAACCGCGGGAATTTATCTGCATACGATTGATTTCCGGGATGGCAGCCTGTGGATCACCCGACAGATCCAGCGGGTATCAGACAGCGCAATCGGCGTGCTGCCCAAGCATGAGGTGCTGCGCATCTTCCCCAAGCAGGTGCTTACTTCGAAAAGCAGCATGATTCTCAAGGGACCGAAAACGCAGGACAGCCATCGGAAGCAGTATCTGACCACGCCGCTGCTGGATGAGCTGCGTGGGAGATTGGCGCGGATTGAGGAAAACAAGGCGTTCTTCCGTGAGGAGTATCGGGATTACGGACTGCTGATTTGCCAGACGGACGGACGACCTGTCGATCCCAAGAATTTGGAAAAGAGCTTCAAAGAGCATCAAAAGCGGATCGGCATCCCGGAGAATGAACGCATTGATTTCCAGGGGCTTCGCAAGTCTGGTCAGATGCACAAGGTACGTCTGTCGCAGAACAACTATCAGTTGGTTGCGGAAAACGCCGGACAGTCGCCGGAGGTCCTGATGAACCACTACAACGAGGCGCTGGACTACGAGAAGCGCGCCCTGTCACGGCTGGTGGAGAACAGCTTCTATCCGCATCGGGAAACGTCTGGCGAGGCGCAGGACAGCGCGGATGTGTCTGCGCTGATGGCACAGATTCAGCAAAACCCAGAGCTGTGCCGGAAGCTTCTGCAATCCCTGACACTCGGTGCACAGCAGCGCGCCTGATGCAAAGATTTCTGCGTGTTAGCAGGATTTGTTAGCAGGCGGCTATGCACATTCATTCGGCGCATAATCAGCAAGGCCGTCAAGAGGCTAAAATTAGCTGGGAGTCTGAAAATGTGCCCGAAATGTTAGCTGGAAACCGAGGCCTGATGCAAGCGGCACTTCCTGGTCAAGAGAGGAGGAGAAAGCAGAAAACCTAACAATACAAAGAAAATCGCCCCTGCGAGTTGTCTCACAGAGGCGACTGTCTGGAGCTGATAACCAGATTCGAACTGGTGACCTCATCCTTACCAAGGATGCGCTCTACCGGCTGAGCTATATCAGCAATCCCATTCAATTTTCGCCGCACCGGACTTGTGACCGCTGCAACGTTGGATATTATAGCAGACCTCTCGACATTTTGCAAGAGTTTTTCGAATTTTCCCTCAAATTCTGCAAAACCCATTTGCCTCGCCGCCGATCCGGCCCAAAAAGCCGCCTTCATCCCAGGCGCCGGGGCACAAACACGGCCTTTCCGCGCTGTAACTCAAGCTGCCAGATCTCCCTAAACCCGCAAGCGCGGATGAGCGCTTCCGCCTGCTCGAAATGCGTTGCAACCGAGCGCACATCGTGCGCATCGGCGCTGAGGGTCACGCGTCCGCCCATGCCGGCCAGCGTGCACAGCATCGCCCGGGAGGGATACGGCGTGCTGCGGTATCCGCGGCTGATGGCGCCGGTATTGACCTCAAAGATCTTCCCCGCGGCCACAAGCGCCTCCATGGCGCGCAGCGCGGCCCGCCGGTAAGCCGGGCTTTCCTCGTCAAAGAAGCAGCGGCGCTCGTTGAACTTGGTCAGCAAATCAAAGTGGCCCACAATGTCCGTCTCCGGTTCAAGCGCCACCTTTTCCAGCTCCCCGTAATACATCCCGGCAGCCGCATCCGCATCCCGAGCAAAGTGCCGCTCCAAAAACGCCATCGTGGTCTGCTCACTGTCATCCACGGTGGGATACCGGTCGCCCACTGGCAAATGGTGAACGGAGCCGATCACATAGTCAAACAGCGGCAGATCTTCCGCCGGGGAGAGCACATCCCACTCGATCCCCGCATACACGCCGATCTTTCCCGCATAGGCCTTACGAAGCCTGCGCATTTCCTTCAGGAATGCCGGCACCGCCTCCTGAGCGGCCGCCCAGGCCGATTCAAACGGCAGCGGACTGTGCAGGCTGAGCCCCACGCTTCCAAGCCCTGCCTCCAGCGAGGCGCGCACCATCTCCTCGGGCGTATTCCGGCCATCGTCAAATGTACAGTGCGCATGCAAGTTCTGCCAGATCATCGCACCCTCCGCACGCTTCAGCCTTGCGGCGTTTCCTCCTTCAGCCTGTCGAGCACCATGCGGTATCCGCCCGGGCCGTAGTCAAGGCAGCGCTTCACCCGCCCGATGGTGGCAGAGCTGACGCCCGTCGCCTCCGCCACCTGCTGATAGGAACGGCCTTCATCCAGCTCCTTGGCGATTTCCAGCCGCTGTCCAAAGTCGCGCACCTCTTTGTTGGTGCACAGATCCTCAAAGTAACAATAGCATTCCTCAATGCTCTTGAGCGACAGTATGGAGCGAAAAAGCGCATCCGTCTGCTCGTCCCGTCTCAGGCCCATCCGTATCACCTCATCCGGTCATTTTCCTTATCATACCATGCTCATCTTTGAAAAGCAAGGAGTCACTTTCCGGTCGCCATGCGCCTTGCCCCTTTGGCTATCGCAACGGGCCCAAGGGCGTTTCTCCTCTTCCTTGATCGCATACGCTCCTGCCAAACGCCCGGAACCAGCGCACACAGCAAATCAAAAAGCGGCACGCTCCGCCGGGAGAATGCCGCTTGTCGTCTCATTGCTTTTTGAGGGATTTTGTGAAGTGCCCATAAAACCAGAGCGAGAGCCCCGTGCCGATGATCCAGCCCACCGGCCAGGAGCACCAGATGCCCACAACGCCGAATGCCGCCGAGAAAGCGATGCACAGCAGCACGCGCAGGAACAGATCCGTAAATGTGGAAGCCATGAACTGCCGCATCAGCCCCGCGCCGCGCAGCACGCCGTCGGCAATGAGCTTGACGACGATCACCAGGTAAAACGGCGATACGATGCGCAGGAACTGCACGCCCGCGCGCAGCGCCTCGCTGCCCGACTCATTCATGAATACGCCGATGGGTGCCTGCGGGAAGACGAAGTACAGCAACACAATGGGGATCAGCAACACATAGCTCATCTTCATGCCGGCGGTGAAACCGGGCTCCAGCCGCTCATGCTTGCCCGCGCCGATGTTTTGGGAGATGTAGTTGCTCATGCCGTTGCCCAGCTGGGTAAAGCAGGTGATGACCAGGTTGTTGAGCTTGACGGCAGCGGAATATCCGGCCATGACGCTGGGGCCGTAGCCGTTGATGACCGCCTGAATGACGATGTTGCCCACCGACACAAAGCTCTGCTGCAGCGTGCTGGGCAGCGCAATGGCGACGATATTCTTGAGCAGCGGCAGCGAAAACAGCGCCGGCTTTCCGGTCACGGGCAGCGTGCGCAGGCGGCGCAGCAGCGCCAGCACGGCGAGCACGCAGCTGACGCCCTGGCAAAGGAACGTGGCCCAGGCAACGCCGGCAACACCCATGTTAAACGCCGTAACGAACAGGATATCCACCAGAATGTTGCTCGTGGAGGAAATCGCCAGGAAGATGAACGGCGTGCGCGAGTCGCCCATCGCCGAAAAGATGCCTGTGGCCACATTGTAATAAAAGAGGAAGGGCAGGCCCAGCACGTAGATATCCAGATACAGCCGGCAATCCTCCAGCACGGAGGAAGGCGTATTGATCATCAGCAGCATCTGATCGCAGAAGAGAATCCCCGCGCACATGAGCACCGCGCACAGCACGCCCACCGCGATGAACGTGGTGGAAACCGCGGTGCGCAGATCCTGATATTTCTTAGCGCCGAACAGCCGCGAAACGACAACCGAACAGCCGATGTTGCTGCCAAACGCAAAGGCGATGAAAATCAGCGTGATCTCGTAGGCATTGCCCACGGCTGCCAGCGCATTTTCACCGATGAATTTGCCGGCAACCAGGCTGTCGGCGATGTTGTACAGCTGCTGGAAGAGGATGCTGCCCAGCAGCGGCAGGGAAAACTGCCACAGAACGGTTTGCGGCTTTCCGACGGTGAGATCTTTGTTCATGGTGCCTCGCTTCCTTTGTCCTTACGGTTCATCAGGATTGATGTGCCACCCGTAGCACACCCAGCGGGTTATTATAGCACCGGCCCGTTTGGAAGGCAATAAATATCACTCGTCGTTTCGATATTTTTTCTAATTTCACCAAAACAGAACAAGAATTGCAGGAAACTGTATCTCTTCATGCAAAAATCGCCCATTTATTCCCCTTGCGATGCAAAATGCATCAGCAGGGCAAGCGCCAGCAAATCGGCGCTTCCGCCCGGGCTGATGCGTGCGCGGCTCAGCGCCTCATCCCATGCACGCATGCGCTCTGTCACCTGCCCCATCATCCCGGGCAGTTTGCCACAGGAGAGCGCCTCTACTATGAAGCGGTCGATCTCTTGCGCCGTCTGCTGCATGGCCCGGGCGCCTTCCGCGCCGCCCCTGTGCAGGGCGTTGGTGTCCTGCGTACGGGCCATCAGCGCCACCAGGGCGCACAGGCTTGCATCGTTGAGGCTCAGGCCTGCCGCCAGGCACGCCTCCAGCCGGGGCAACGCCGCCTCGCGCACGCTGGCAAATCCACCCGCCGCTTCGGCCCGCACGCCTCCAACCCCCTGCGCGCAATACAGCCGCTCTCCGGCGGTGCAGCCTTTTCCCCCATCCATCCGCTCAAACTCGCGCTGCACCGGCCCTCGCGTCATCTCGCCGCAGCGCAAAAGCGCCGCCATCGCGCCGGCCTGGCGATCCTCATTCTTTTCCAAACCGGGC
Source organism: Candidatus Ventricola gallistercoris (assembly GCA_018716525.1). GTDB lineage: Bacteria > Bacillota > Clostridia > Christensenellales > Aristaeellaceae > Ventricola > Ventricola gallistercoris. The sequence continues at coordinate 22,818 of DVJV01000145.1, read as the reverse complement.
GCTGCCGCTTCATATCCCATGCCCAGCGCCGCGCACGCAATACCCAGCGAAAAGATGGCCCCCTTGTGCGTGTTGACCCCGCCTGTGGCGCGGCGCATGGCCGCCTCTGCCAGCAGCCCCGGCGTGCGCAGGGCATCAAAGCACGCCTCCGGGTTCCCTTGCCGGAAAGCAAGCCCCGTGCGCGCGCACGATTCAAAATACGGCGCAAGCGCACACGCGCTGTCGATGAATGTAAACACGTCCATGTCCGTGTGCGCCCCGGCATTAGCGCGGTCCACCAGCCCCGGCTTAGGCGTCACGGCCACCTCGCAAAGCAGCGCCCGCACGGCGTTTTGCGCCGTGCGGCGCACAAACGCCTGTTCAAAATGGGCATCAATGAGTTCATGTGCGCGCGCAAACAGCGCATCCACGCTGTGCGCGCGGCTTCGGGCGCACACGGGCGCAGGCTTACCGCAAAGCAGACAGCGCCTGGCCGGAAGCCCCAGCGCCGTACGCGCTACCTTGTCGCCATCCGGCGCAATCACGTCGATATCCAGCAGCCGCCCCAGCGCATCGCCATCCTCCAGCAGGCACAGGCGGCGCTTGAGTTCCAGCGCCTGCGCACGGACGCAGAACATCGCTTCCGGCCCCGTCGCCTCGTGCACCTGCGCGTCATAGCACAGCTCGTGCGGCGCCAGCACATCGCGCACGGCCTGCACGCCCCACGCAAACGCGCGTTCAATCGCCGCATCGGTCTTCACCGGCCCCGCAATGTTCATGCACAGGCACACCACACACGTGCCCGGATATTTTGTCAGCAGCGCATGCTGCATCGCCGCGCGCGCCTCACGGGCGCGCATCATGTCCGCAACGGTCTGCGCGGCCTGTCCCTGCCTGTTTTCCATCATCCGTTCCTCCGCCCAAGTGCAACTTGATGGTTTCATTGTATCAGAAGCGCGTTTCCCGCGCAAGAGCGCGTGTTTTGCGTGATTGCGCAGACGGTTTTTTCATGGTATACTGTATCAGATACAGCGACCATGAGGGGGCAATGCACATGAGTGAATACGTGGCTTCGGCCATCTCTAAAAGCGATAAGCGCGCACAACAGCAGATGGATGCACTGCTTGCCGCTGAAGGCATTGCCCGCGATCGCAACCTGACCTACTCCGCCGCCATCTGGGATGAGGACGGCCGGATGATCGCCACCGGTTCCCTGTTTGAAAACACGCTGCGCTGCCTGGCGGTCGATGGTGCGCACCGCGGCGAGGGGCTGATGGCCGATATCGTCGCCCACCTAGTGCAGGTGCAGATGGACCGGGGGAACACGCACCTGTTTTTATACACCAAGTGCGACAGCGCCAAATTCTTTGCCCCGCTGGGCTTTACCGAGATCGCCCGGGTGGAAGGCAAGCTGGTCTTCATGGAAAACCGGCGGGATGGTTTCGCGCGCTACCTGCGCGCGCTCGCGCCGTACGCGGGGGAAACCCCCGGCGCAGCGGTGGTGATGAATGCCAATCCCTTCACGCTGGGGCACGCCTATCTGCTTGAGCGTGCCGCGAGCGAAAACGACCGCGTGGTGCTCTTCGTGCTCAGCGAGGACCGCTCGCTCGTGCCCTTTTGCGACCGGCTGGCGATGGTCAGGGCCGCCGCCGCGCGCTATGCGAATGTATCCGTGGTGGAATCGGGCAGCTACATGATCTCCTCGGCGACATTCCCCTCCTACTTTCTCAAGGATGGCGACCTGGTCACCCGCACGCACGCCGCGCTGGATGCGACGCTGTTCACGCGCATTGCAAAGGCGCTCAACCTGACGCGCCGCTATGTGGGCGAGGAGCCCTTCTCCCATACGACGTGCCTCTATAACGAAGCGCTGGCCTCCGTGCTGCCGCAAAATGGCGTGGAGCTCGTCGTCGTGCCGCGCAAAGAGGCGCAGGGGGCCGCCATCAGCGCCTCCCATGTGCGCGAGCTCATCAAGCAGGGCGATATGGAGGCGCTTCGCCCGCTCGTGCCGGAGACCACCTATGCCTACCTGACCGGCCCGCTCGGCCAGAAGGCCATCGCCCGCATTCAGGCGGCAGGCGATGTTCGGCACCACTGAGCAGCACCCCTGGGAATGCGCCTGCGCACGGCAAAGCCGTTTTCACCCCGAAACCCACTGACCCAATACAGCAAAAGAGGGAACAACATGCTTTTGGCAGATCAATGGCAGGATTATGAAGTGCTCGACTGCGGCGGCGGCGAAAAGCTGGAGCGCTGGGGCGATATCTGCCTGCGCCGGCCCGATCCGCAGGCCATCTGGCCCCCGCGCGATCCGTCGCTTTGGCGCAAGGCGCAGGCACATTACCACCGCAGCGACAAGGGCGGCGGCTCCTGGACGTTTTTGACCCCGCTCCCCGAGCGCTGGGTGATGCGCTACCGGGATCTGCGCTTTTACGTGCGGCCCACCGGCTTCAAGCACACGGGGCTGTTCCCCGAGCAGGCGGTCAACTGGGACTGGATGAGCGACTTGGTGCGCCGCGAGGTCAGCCGGGGAAAGACCGTGCGCGTGCTCAACCTGTTCGCCTACACCGGCGGCGCGACGATGGCCTGTGCGGCGGCTGGCGCACAGGTGTGCCATGTGGATGCGGCCAAGGGCATGGTGCAGTGGGCGCGCGAAAACCGCGAGCTGTGCGGCCTGCCGGAGGACAGCACGCGCTGGATCATCGACGATGCGCTCAAGTTTGTGCAGCGCGAAGCCAGGCGCGGGCGCTTTTACGACGGCATCCTGATGGACCCGCCCTCCTACGGCCGCGGCCCGGGCGGGGAGATCTGGAAGCTGGAAAACGAGCTTTACGGGCTGGCCAAAGCCTGCGCCGACGCGCTGTGCGATGACCCGCTGTTCTTCCTGATCAACGGCTACACGACGGGCTTCCAGGCCAGCGTGCTGGGCAACATGATCGACATGACCGTCAAACCCCGCTTTGGCGGGCTCATCACCGCCGACGAGATCGGCCTGCCGGTGACGGCCGGCGGCGTGCTGCCCTGCGGGGCCAGCGGCCGCTGGCAGAGGGCCTGAGCGATGAAAACGCTTCGCGGCGTGCAGATCGTCTATGAGGACAACCACCTGCTCGTGGTGGTCAAGCCGCCAAACATGCCCACCCAGGCGGATGCCTCCGGCGACGCAGATTTGCACAGCACGATGAAGGCGTACATCGCCGAGCGCTATCACAAGCCCGGCGCGGTCTATCTGGGGCTCGTGCACCGGCTCGACAGGCCGGTGGGCGGCCTTGTGGTGCTGGCGCGCACCAGCAAGGCGGCTGACCGACTGAGCGCGCAGGTGCGGCAAAAGACGCTCTCGCGCGAATACGTGGCCGCGGTGCGCGGCAAGCCGCCCGAGCGCGGCGAGCTGCTCGACTGGCTGCTCAAGGATGGAAGAACCAACACCGTGCGCGCCGTGCCGCCGCACACGCCGGGCGCCAAGGATGCGCGCCTGCGCTTTGCCTCTGCCGGAGCGGCGGGGGATCTGACGCTGCTGCGCGTCAGGCTGTTCACGGGCCGGTCGCATCAGATCCGCGTGCAGCTTTCACACGCGGGCTGGCCCATCTGGGGCGATGCGCGCTATGGAGGCGGTCGCCCGGGCGAGCAGATCGCCCTGTGGGGCGCGCACCTGGGGCTGATTCACCCCACCACCCAAAAGGCGCTGGCCTTTGACTGCCTGCCCCCGCGCGATGCGATGCCCTGGCGGTTGTTCGGGGACGATGTCTTTGAAAGCGAACGCCATATCCTGCTGTAAAGCAAAATGACGGACCGCCGAAAGCGCTTCGGGTGGTTTGGAGGGCCGAAGCCCTCCAAGTGCAATGCGAATCCGGCGACATGTGCGGCGGATTCGCAAGCTTGCGCAGCAAGGTTTCCTTACGCTGTTTCCCGCCCGGGAGGCCCGCAGGGGCGAGAGGGAAACAGCGCTAAAAACTCGGAAAAGGACGCCGCAGGCGGACTTTTTCGACACCCCGATATCCTGTTGTAAAACGGGATGAATACGGCGTGCTGATTCGTTTATACAAAAGACCACCTGCGGGACGCACATCTGCGCCCCGCATCCGCGTTCCCTGTTCCCTGCCCGGCCGGAGGGCCCGGGCCGCGTTGTGTCTGGAGGAAACACATGAAGCATTTTGTCACCCTGCTTTTGACACTCTGCCTGCTCCTTTGTTGCGCCGCAAAGGCGGATCTGGATCAGCGCGGGGAGATGGTGCTCTCCGTTGCCATCAGCGAGCTGGGCTACACCGCCACGGCCGGCGGGTACAGCAAGTACGGCGACTGGGCCGGAAACGCCTATGGCGAGTGGTGCACCGAGTTTGTCACCTGGTGCGTCAGCCGCGCCGACGAGCTTTACGGCACATCCATGCTGGGGGTTGACTACCCCAATCAGAAGAGCTGTGAAGGCTCCTCCACCTGGTTCAAGGAGCAGGGCCGCTACATCACCGTAAACGGCGGCCTCAAGGGCGAAGAGGGCCAGTTTTACCTGAGCGATGGCGTGAGCGTGGCTGGCCGCCCCTATGTGCCCCAGCCGGGCGACTTCATCTACTTCGAGTGGTACGCCTATAACCGGCTTGACCACGTGGGCATTGTCGAGTACGTCACGCAGGATGTCGACGGCTCCTACACGGTGCACACCATCGAGGGCAACAACCACATTCTGGGACCGACGCCGAGCGTGGTGGCGCGCTACAGCTACGCGCTTGACGATCCCTCCATCCGCGGATACGGCACGCTGCAGGAGGGACTTGTGGCTTCCGAGCTCAAGAGCGGCTCTGCGGGCGAAGAGGTCGTCTCCTTCCAAAAGTCGCTCAAGGAGCTGGGCTACTATAACGGCGACTGCGCCGGAAAGTTTGGCAAAGCCACGGAAGAGGCCACCAAGGCCTATCAGAAGGCAAAGGGGCTGAGCGTGACGGGCGTGGCGGACATTGCCACCCTGCAGGCGATCGCTGCAGAGCTGGAAGAAGCGCGGGCGCGGGCTGAGGCTGAGGCCGAAGCCCTCGCCCAGGCGAAGGTGGAAGAATCCATCGAGGCCGCCAAAGCGGCAATCGAATCGGGTTGGTTCGGCGAATTTGATCCGTATGACGAGGCGGCCGCCTGGGCGCGCCTGACGCAGGACATCACCATTCTCGATGTGGATCAGAAGGAAAAAATATACCTCTCCGACGGCCCGAACGGCAACCGCAAGACGTACGACGAGCACCGGGGCTTTTTTTATGGGGAATCGGTCGCGGTGAAGGTGCTCGACGAGCAGGACGGCTGGGTCAAAATCGAGGCCTATAACGACTGCGACGAGCTGGAACAGGGCTGGGTGCGCGAAAGCCGCATCAAAACGGTGACGCCCAACCAGGAATACGGCATCATCGTGGACAAGATGACCCAGCGCCTCTACCTCTACAAGGAAGGGAAGCTTCTGACCACGCTGCTGTGCTCCACGGGCACATCCAGCGGCGCCAATGAGGATTACAATGAGACGGCCTCCGGCGAATTTCTGCTGTGCAGCTGGACGGGCGGCTTTTGGTCGGGCAACCTGTGGTGCAACTATGCCATCCGCTTCAACGGCGGCGATCTGATGCATCTGGTGCCCTCCATCTTTTCCGCAGACGGTTATGAGGATTTCTCCATCTGCGAAAGCGCGCTGGGCAAGCGCGCCTCGCACGGCTGCGTGCGCGTGCAGCGCATAGCCAACGAGGATGGCTACAATCACGAGTGGCTCTGGAACAACCTGCGCGGCAAGAAAAACGTGAAGATCATCATCTGGGACGACGACGGCCGCAAGCTGATCCGCACGGATGACGCCACGCCGATGTACTACAACCCCGACGGCGGCGAGAAATACCACACCACGGCCCGCTGCTCGAGCGTTCGCAGCACGTATCTGCCGCTGACGGAAATCACCTACGGCGACCTGACGCGCTACCCGTTCACCGCGCTGACGCCCTGCGGCACATGCGGCGCGCCGGAGCGCCCCGAAACCGTCGATGCCTGGAACGATACGATCGACAAAGCCTATGAAGAGCTGGGCCTGACCCCGGCGTACTGATTTTGCGCGCGCAAAGCAAAGCCGGGAATCACAAGCCAGCCTAAAGGCGTGCGATCAAAGCGAAGCAATCACCTTGATCGCACGCCTCTGCCATAAAAACCGCGCATGACGTAAGCTCAAAGCCATACGTCATGCGCGGTTTTTCTATACGCCGGAGATAAGCGCCTGCACGGCCTGCTGCTGTGCAAGCAGCCTGGCCGACTGCGCGGCAGATGCCCGGTTGTCAAAGCGCATGTGCGCTGCCTTGCCGTAGAGCGCCTCGCGCGCCGCGTAGAGTGTGCGCATCCGCTCGGCTTTGTCGCCCGCCAGATTGGGGCGCGTGTCCTGGCGCACATCGCCGATGATGTCTTCCAGCGGACGGCAGAGCCAGACAACCAGCCCGCTTTCGCGCATCAAGGCGATGTTTTCCTCCCGGGTGATAATGCCCCCGCCCGTGGCGATGACGCCCGGCGTGCCCGCCAGCGCGCGCCGAAGCGCCGCCGTCTCGCACACGCGAAAGCCGGCATCGCCCCCGGATGCGAAGATCTCGGGAATCGTGCGTCCTTCAAACCGCACAATCTCCTCGTCCAGATCGAGAAATGGGCAGCGCAGCAGTGTAGCCAGGTGCCTGCCCATGGTGCTCTTGCCGCACCCCATCATGCCCACCAGAAACAGGGGCCTGCACAGCTCACGCATGGTCATCCTCACGGGCGGCGCGGTATGCGCCCAGCAGGCGGCAGCTCTCGCAGTTGACCCCCAGGGACTCCATGAGCACGGCCAGCTTTTCCTCGGAGACATTGCCGGTCAGGTCCACATAGAAGCGGTACTCCCAGCTCGCCTCGTGGAGCGGGCGCGACTCGATGTGCGTCATGTTCATGCCCAGCGCCACAAAGCTGGAAAGCGCGCGCATGAGCGTGCCGCGCTCGTGGCGCACGGTGAACGTGATGGTCGCCTTGTCGGGCACGCCCACGGGCGCGGGCGACGCGCTGACCACGAGGAAGCGCGTGTGGTTGCCGTCAAAGGACTGGATGGACGAGGCCAGCACCTCCAGCCCGTAGTGCTTGGCGGCCAGGCGCGATGCAATGGCGGCATTGGCCTTGTCGCCAAGCTCCTGCACATGCTTTGCGGCGATGGCGGTATTGAAGTACGGCGTCTTGATCCAGTCGGGATGCGCGCCCAGGAAGACCGGGCACTGCGCAAACCCCTGTTCATGGCTGAACACGGTTCGGATGTCCTCGATCTTCGCCCCCGGAATGCCCAGCAGGCAGTGGTTCACACGCACCACCTGCTCGCCCACGATGTGGCACATGTACTTGCCCAGCAGATCGTACACATCGTTGATCGACCCGGAGGAAGTATTCTCCACCGGCACCACGCCGTAGCGTGCCCGGCCGTCCGCGACGGCCGCAAAGACCTCTTCAAATGTCTTGAAGCTGATGCGCTCGCATTCCTCGCCAAAGAACCCGACGACGGCGCTCTCGCTGTACGCGCCGGGCACGCCGCTGTACGCCACCAGCTGCGAGCGGGGCTGCGCGCCCAGGAAGCGGTGCTGCTCCTCGCGCGAGAGGCGCATGATCTCCCTGAAGAGCTCGGTCACGCCGGGCACAAGCGCCGGATCGCTCACCTGCGCCGCGCGGGAAGCGAGCACGGCCTGCTCGCGCTCCGCGTTGAGGATATCCATATGGTGCGCCTGCTTGTACAGGGCGATGTCCCGGACAACTTCCATCCGCCGCTCAAAGAGGGCAATCAGCTGCGCGTCGATCGCGTCGATCTCCGTGCGGCACACGTCTAACTCCTTCATACGTCCTCCATCTGGTTTCTGTCGTCATTCAGATCAGGGCCGAGCAGGCCGCGTCATCCATCATCAGTTCACACAGCGCAATGGCCAGTATGCTCTCGATGACCACCACCGCGCGCGGCACAATGCACGGATCGTGCCGGCCGGTAACGGTCAGCGTGACATCCTCGCCCGCCCGCACATCGACGCTTTGCTGCGCCCTGGCGATGGATGGCGTGGGCTTGACCGCCGCGCGCAGGATCACGGGCATTCCGTTGGTGATGCCGCCCGTCACGCCGCCGTTGTGGTTTGACAGGCAGCGCACCTGCCCATCTGCCATGCGCATGGGGTCGTTGGCCTGGCTCGCGCGCATAGCCGCCATCTGCATGCCGTCGCCAAATTCAACGGCCTTGACTGCCGGCACGCTGAACGCCAGCGCCCCCGCAACGCTCTCCAGCGAGCCAAAGAACGGCGAACCGATGCCCGGCTGCACGCCCACGGCCGCGCACTCGATGATGCCGCCCACGCTGTCGCCTTCGGCCCGCGCCGCCTCCACGGCCGCGCGCATGGCTGCCTCGCGCTGGGGCTCCAATAGCGGAAAGCGCATGGCCTGCAAACCGCGCAGCGTCTCTTCCTCCACATGCACCGGGTCAAAGCGCGCGTCCTGCACATTTGCAATGGCGGCGATGTGCGCACCCAGTGTCACGCCCTGTGCCTGCAGCAGCTGCCGGGCGATGCTCCCGGCAAACACCAGCGGCGCGGTGAGCCGCCCGGAAAAGTGCCCGCCCCCGCGCGGGTCGTTGTACCCGCGGTACTTGACATAACCCGCATAATCCGCGTGACCGGGGCGCATCCGCGCGCTCATCTGCGCATAATCGCCGGAGCGGGTATTCGTGTTCTCGATCAGGCCGCACAGCGGCGCGCCGGTCGCCCGCCCGCCAAGCAGCCCGGAGACGATGCGCACGTGGTCCGCCTCCTTGCGGGCAGTCGCGGTGGGATCGTTGCCCGGCGCGCGGCGCGCCATGTGCCGCGCAATCTCCGCCTCGTCGATGGCCGTTCCAGCCGGAATGCCGTCGATTACCATGCCGATCGCCGGGCCGTGCGATTCGCCGAATATCGTCAGCTTGAAGTGTTCGCCAAACTGTCCCCTCATTGCGCGCTCCCTCCCAGCGAAGCAAACTCCGACCAGAACGCCGGGGCCGATTTTTCCACCGCTTCCGCGCCGCAGATCGTGATGCCACCGTCCGCCACCGTTGCGGCGACCGCCATCGCCATCACGATGCGGTGATCGTTGCATCCGTCAATCCGCGCGCTGTGCAGCCTGCGTCCGCCCCGCACGATCAGCCCGTCCGGCTGCTCGCACACGTCTGCCCCAGCCGCCGTGAGCGCCTGGCAGATGGCGCTGAGCCTGTCGCTCTCCTTGATGCGCAGCCGCGCCGCGCCGGTGATGCGGCTCTCCCCCTGTGCCGCGGCCATCGCCACGGCGAGCACGGGCACCAGATCCGGCACCTGGGAGGCATCCACGCACACGCCGTGCAGGCGCGAGGGATAGGCGGCAACGCCGCCCTGCTCCCACCGGATGTCCGCCCCCATATCCCGCAAGATGCGCACGATGGCGCGGTCGCCCTGTGCGCTATTCGCCTCAAGGCCCGTGAGCACCACCGGTCCCGCGTTTCCGATCGTGCCTGCCGTCAGGTAAAACGCCGCGTGGCTCCAGTCGCCCTCCACGTGCAGCACGCCCGGCGAACGGGGCACCTGCCCGCCCGGGATGCGCAGCGTCTGCCCATCGTCTTCCCAATGCGAAACCACCCCGAAGGACGCCTGGGCGCGCCGCGTCAGCTCCACATAGGCGCGCGATTCCAGCGGCGTGGTGATTGCAATTGTGCTTGTGCCCGGAAGCCCCGCCAGCGCCAGTAGCAGGCCCGTGATGAACTGGCTGCTCACATCGCCCGGCAGCGCGTAAACGCCGCTTTGCAGCCTGCCCTGAACCGTCAGCGTGTCGCCATCGGGCGCCCAGGAAATGCCGCGCGGTACAAACAGCCGCTCATAGACCGACAGCGGCCGCTGCATCAGCCTGCCGTGCCCCACAAAGCGCACAGATCCCCGCCCATCCAGCGCCAGCGGAATGAAAAAGCGCAGCGTCGAGCCGGATTCGCCACAGTCCAGCGTACGCAGCGGCGCCGCCTCTTCCATGTGTGCGCCGCCTTCAATGCGTGCGCACACAAAGGGCGACCCCTCCTGACCGCTCACGTCCGCGCCCGCCATCAGGCCGAGCGCCCTGGCGCAATCCAGCGTGGCCTTGATGTCGCGCGAAAGCTGAAGCGGCGCAATCTGCGTCGTCCCCTGCGCCATGGCGGCCATCATCACCGCGCGGTGGGAGGCCGACTTGCTGGGCAAAACGGCAAGTGTTCCGCTCAATGCGCCTGGCTGTACGGTCTTTTCCATATGCTCCTCCGAGTTTTGGCCTTTGTCCGCCTGTCTGTCACACGCCCCGCTCAAGCAGCCGCGCAAGCTGCCCGCGCTCCAGCGGCATCGCCGTGCAAGCGCCGATATCCGTGAGCAGCACCACCCGGACGCTGGAGCCCTCCGCCTTCTTGTCAAGCGCCATCGTCTCCACCAGGTTCTTCGGGCTAAGCCCCTCGGGCATCTGCGTGGGCAGATCGTAGGCGCGCAGCAGCCTTTCCAGCCGCGCCTGCGTCCCCGCGGGCGTCACCCCCAGCGCCTCGCCCCAGCCGGCCGCCGCCACCATGCCGATGCACACGGCTTCCCCGTGCAGCAGCGTGCCGTAGCCCATGGCGTTCTCCAGCGCATGCGCGAGCGTGTGGCCAAAGTTGAGCTGCATCCGCACGCCGTGGTCGTGCGGGTCCTCGCGCACATAGCGCGCCTTGATCTCACAGCAGCGGCCGATCACCTTGTCCAGCCGGGGCAGCAGCGCCTCCCGTGAGCCGAGCGCCTCCAGGCGCTCAAACAGCGCCCGGTCCGCAATGCAGCCGTACTTGATGACCTCCCCCAGCCCTGCGCCAAACTGGCGCGCATCGAGCGTGCGCAGCACATCGCAATCGATGATCACCCGCTCGGGCTGGTAAAATGCGCCCAGCAGGTTCTTGCCCTGCCTGTGGTTGACCGCCACCTTGCCGCCGACGGAGGAATCCACCTGAGCCAGCAGCGTCGTGGGCACCTGAATGAAGTGCACGCCGCGCAGATATGTGCAGGCCGCATAGCCCGCCAGATCGCCCATCACGCCGCCCCCAAGCGCCAGCACATAGTCCGCACGGGTGATGTGCGCATCCAAAAAGGCGTCGTAAAGCCGTGCCAGCTGCTCGGGGCACTTGGTGGGCTCTCCCTCCGGCAGCACGCACAGGCACGCCCTGGCGCCGGCCGCCTCAAGCTGCGCGAGCAGGCCATCGGCATACAGCGGCGCGACGTGGTCATCCGTGACCACCGCTACGCGCCGCCCCCGGCACATCGCCAGCAGCGACGCAGCGTCTTCAAGCAGCCCATGGCCGATGTGAATGTCGTATTCGCTTTGCGGCGCGGGGGCCGATACGGAAACGATGGGCATGGCGAATCCTCCTTGCTCTCACTTAAACAGCGGTGTGCGGCTGGGCGCCGGGCCGCGCAAGCGGTCAAACGCCTTCTTCCTGTCGCTGGAGACGGTCAGCCGCTCGAGCAGCGCCTCCCGGTCCCCCCCGCGCAGCAATGCGCTGTACTCGCCAAGCCGCGCGGTCAGCTCGTCGGTGAGATCGGCCAGCGTCTCGCGGTTGGCCCAGAACAGCTCGCACCACAGCTTGGGGTCCAGCGCCGCCACGCGCGTGGCGCCCCTGAATGAGCCGCCCTCAAAGCCGTAGCTGTCAAAGAGCAGGTGCTGGTCGCACAGGGCCAGGGCCATCACGTGCATGAGCTGGCTGGTGTAGGCGATGCGCTCGTCGTGCGCCTCGGGCGTGGAGCGGATCACGTCGGCACAGCCCATGAACGTGACCAGCTGCTCTACCTGGTGGATGTACGACTCCGGCACGGATGCATCCGGCGTCAGGATGTAATGCGCCCCGCGGAAGAGATCGCCCGTGGCATTGGCAAACCCGCCGCGCTCGCGCCCGGCCATGGGGTGGCCGCCCAGGTACACAAAGCGCCTGTCGCCGATTGCCTGCACGGCCTCATACAGCGGCTTTTTGACGCCGCACACATCCGTGAGCAGCGCGCCGGGCTTGATGCGGTGCGCCTGCTCGCGCACAAAATCGGCCGCCGCCTGCGGATGCAGGCACAGGACGACGGTGTCCATCTCCTCCAGCGGCGCATCCTGCGCGCTGGGCCAGGCGGCGCGCACCGCATCGCGCCCCAGCGCCTCAAAGCGCGTCTGCTCGTCACACTCCACCGCATAGCGCTCAAGCCCCGGATACCCCTGCAGCGCCAGCGCCATGCTGCCGCCGATCAGCCCCAGGCCGATAAACATGATCTTCATAGCGCACGCTCCACGATCGGCGCCAGCGCGCTGATCTTGCCCACAAGCTGGGCAAACTCCGGCGGGGTCAGGCTCTGCGCGCCATCGCACAGCGCGCGCGCCGGGTTGTTGTGCACCTCCACGATCAGGCCGTCCGCACCGGCCGCAATGGCGGCCAGCGACATGCGCTCCACCATCCAGTTGAGACCCGTCGCGTGGGAGGGATCGACGATCACCGGCAGGTGGCTCAGCCGCTTGACAGCCTGCACAGCCGACAGATCCAGCGTGTTGCGGGTATACGTCTCAAACGTGCGGATGCCGCGCTCGCAGAGGATCACGTTCGGATTGCCCGCCGCCATGATGTACTCCGCGCTCATCAGCCACTCGTAGACCGTCGCGCACAGGCCGCGCTTGAGCAGGATGGGCTTGCGCGTCTTTCCCAGCTCGGTGAGCAGGTCGAAGTTTTGCATGTTGCGCGCGCCCACCTGGATGACATCGACCCGCCGGTCGAACTCCTCCACCAGGTGCGGGCTCATGATCTCGGTGCAAATGGGCATTCCGGTCAGCTCGCGCGCCTGCTCCAGCAGGTCGAGCCCTTCGAGCTTGAGCCCCTGGAACGCGTACGGCGACGTGCGCGGCTTGTACGCCCCGCCCCGCAGAATGCTTGCGCCGCCCGCGCGCACCTTGAGCGCCGTATCGGTGAGCTGATCGTAGTTTTCCACCGAACAGGGCCCCGCAAACAGCGCCAGTTTGCGCCCGCCCACCTTCACGCCGCCGCAGTCGATCACGCTGTCCGTGGGGTGGAATTTCCGGTTGGCCTTCTTGAAGGGCTCGGAAACCGGCATCACGCGCTCAACGCCGGGCTGGATCAGAAAATCGTGCGGATCGAGCTTGGCCACGTCGCCCAGCACGCCGAGCACCGTGCAATCGACACCGGCGTTGCGCTGCACCTGCATGCCATGGTCGCAAAGGGATGTGCAAAGTGCGTCAATCTGTTCCTCTGTGGCCTGCGGCTTCATGATGATGATCATTGTTGTGTTCCTCGCTTTCTGCATCGTGTGAAATGGATTGTGCCGGATGGCTCCGTGCGTTCGGTTTGCCTCGCCTGCCACCCCGTGCAAGAGCCCCGCGTTCTGCGCGCCCGCATTTCCTGCGCCGCAGCCCGACTGAATAGAAAAAGGCCCCTGCCAGTGTGGCAGGAGCCTGACATTCCATCAGCAGCCGGGAAGTATAGACCCCCGGCGTCCTTCTCATGCACGCACGAAAGCAAGACTATGATTGCCATCATAGCCGCTAAATCGCGCGAAAGAGAAGTAACGCATGGTCGTATACCTCCAAATGACTTGGGGAAAGTATATCATGCATCGCGCCCAATTGCAAGCGCGCCGGGAAAAATATATGCAATCTGTACAGCCCGTTACACCTTGACGTTCTCCACCGACGTGTGGCGGATGGGTTTCCACTCCACGCGCTTGAACAGCGCCACCAGCGCGATGGGCATATACGTGATCATGAAAACCGGGAAGAGGGGCAGGTACATCACCTTTTTGATCGGCTTGGCGGGGATGTTCGGCCACTCGACGATGACGGTCAGCAGGCCATAGAGGAACAGGATCATGTACATGTAGCGCAGCGCCCTGACCACATAGCTGAGGGCCGTCACGCACATGAGCACCGCCATCAGGTACGGCTGGGTCAGGAAGCTGAAGGCCATGAACAGGTTGACGATCATCACGATGACGCTCAGCAGCATGCACGGGGCAACGGTCATGAGCATGTCATAGCAGGAAAAGCGCCGCTTGCCCGTAAAGCAGCCGCCCAGCAGCCGCGTTCCATAGCGGGCATTGACCTGGTAAAAGCCCTTCGCCCAGCGCATGCGCTGCCGCCAGGACTGCCGCATGCCAACCGGCTGCTCGTCGTAAACGATGGCGTCCTCGCAGTAGCCGATGCGCCAGCCGTGCACCGCGCAGCTCGCCGAAAACTCGATATCCTCCGTGAGCAGGAAATACGGCCATCCCTGATTCTCGCGGATGATCCGGTCGGAAACCAAAAAGCCCGTGCCGGAAATGGCGCAGTTGGTGCCCAGCATCATGCGCGGATAGTTCAGGAAACGGGCTTCGCGCAAAAACCAGATCGAATAGCTCGCGGAAATCCAGCTTGAGCCAAAGTTCTTGGAATTGCGGTAGCTGGTGAGCACATCGTATCCCTGGGAAAAGGTGGCGTTCATCGCCCGGACAAAGCCCTTGTGCACGATGTTGTCCGCATCAAAGACGAGATAGGCGTCATACTGCGCCGCGCTCGATGCCATCAGGCGCTTAAACAGGTAATCAAGCGCATAGCCCTTGCCCACGTGCGCCGTATCTGCCCGCTCGTACACGATGGCGCCCGCCTCGCGCGCCGCCTGGGCCGTGCCATCGGTGCAGTTGTCCGCCAGCACATAGATATCCAGCAGGCTGGCGGGATAATCCTGCGCCTTCAGGCTCGCGATCAGCTCGCCGATGACGTGCTCCTCGTTCCGGGCGCACACGATGGCCGCAAACCGGTGCAGAGGCGGCTCCTCGCCGGTCTCCTGCTCCTTTTTGCCCATCGACGTGCGCGCCAGCGCATAAAGCGTATAAAAGATCTGATACAGATATACGACAAACAGCATGATGCCGACTATATCGTTAAATTGCTCCAGAAAGCGCATAGAAATGTCCTTTCAACAGGCCCCAAAAACCACTTGCCAACACCTGCCGTCACAGGCATGAATAAGGTACACGCTATTGTGCCAGATGTCAAGAGCAAAACGCCGAATACCACCATTTCACGCCCAAAAACCACCCGTTGTGCTCCCGGCAACCCATTTTTCTTCCGGCACATGGCATTTTAAGCGCCCGCCGCACGCCATATGCCAAAAGAAGGGGCAGGCTCTTTCCTGCTCCTTCTTCTGTCGTACATTTGTCTCTTCTGCCCGTCACTCACTCGCCCACAGGCACCTGCGAGCGGTCCTTGTCGTCAAAGACGAGCACTTTGACCTTTTTGTTTTCATCGGTCATATTCCAGATCCACTCGGCGTTGATGCCGCCGTCCGACGACGCGTCATGCGCGATGCAGATGTTGCCGCGCGTCGCTTTCTGGCCGAGCGAATCCTCCAGAAGCGAGAAATCGCTTCCATTTTTCTTGGTGGTCGGAATCTCCTCGATATGGTAGCTGCCGTTGATGCGGATGGTGTACTTGCAGTAGCCCATGCCGTAGTACTCGGTGGTGCCGCGCCGCGTCACGGTGATGAACTCGCCCGCCGGCGTCTCGCGGTGCAGGTACTTGCTGGTGGCCAGGCCCGTGCTCACCGCGCAGGAACCGATGCGCTCGCCATCCTTATAGACCGTCAGCGTCTGGGATGCCTTGTCGATGACGATGCCGTACGTGGTATTCGGCTCAACCACACGAAGCTTGTTGGAGCGGATATAGCCGCGCACAAACGCGCCATCCTCATTGCGGAAGGCTTCCACCAGCGCCCAGCCGTCGTCCCGCTCCTTGATCACATTGAGGCCCTGCGAAATGCCCGACACCGTGCCCAGGCGGGAACGGCCCTCCTCGGGCGAATCATAGATATAGGCGGATTCGCTCTCGCCCACGTCCACACCCACCATGGTACGCGTGATGGCCGCCCAGATCTCGGCATCGCTCGCATCGGCGGTCAGGCCCCAGTAGCCCGCATCGTCCTGCGGAACGACATCGCTCACGCCCACGCCGATGGCATAGCCCTCATCGCCGATCGTGGAAGTGCCCGCGCTGTAGGTCACATCGGACGTGGCAGCGGAAGACGTGCCCGACGACGATGTGGAACTGCTGCTCCCGGAACTGCCGGAGGACGTGCTCTGCTGGCTGTCCCCGCTATCCGCATCCCCATCCTGCGCGCCGGTCTCCTCGTCTTCATAGACTTCGGGCGCATTGATCGTCAGCGACTGCGTCACCACGGAAGATTCCACGCCAAACTGGCTGACCATCGAACCGGAAACCGTGTAGACGCCCTGCGAGAGCGCCTCTCCCTCCTCATCGCGCGCCTCAATGTAGATGGCATTTTCGCCGGAGTGAATCTCCCGGTAATCGCACAGCGCTTTGACCTGCGCGCCGCTGGCGTCCGTCAGCGTCAGGGTCAGGAACCCGGGCAGCGACGCGGTGACAAGCATCTGCGTGGAGCCGCCGCCTATCACGCCGCTTTCCGGCAGCGTGATTTCAAAGGTGGGCACCTCGCTGGCATCCGGAGCCGCCAGGGCCCCCACGGCCATGCACAAAAGGGCAGCACACACAGCCAGCGCCGATACAATGCGGATGAGCTTCATAGGAACGAACTCCTTTCAAATGTGAAGCGCGCCGATGAATCGGCGCCTGCGCAGCCGACTCCTTCACACACATCTTGCAATTCTATCTACCATGATACCGCAAAATGCAGACGGATGCAAGAGAAAAGCCAAAGAATCGCGGCCGATCCTGGCGAATTCGGGGGAATGGCGCCCGCGCGAGGGCGCCCAGGCAGGATGCCGTGCACCAGGTCTCCGGTTTCCTTTCATAACATGCGGAATTTGCGCTTTTTACATATTGACAAATGGTGACAACGCGTGTATAATGGTTTTCGCTGGTTGAGCAGCAGCTGTCTGGAGAGTTGGCTGAGTGGTCTAAGGCGCACGACTGGAAATCGTGTGTGGGCTGATACCCCACCTAGGGTTCAAATCCCTAACTCTCCGCCACAAGACCGCCGGGTTCTGGTCTGGAACCGGCGGTTTTTGTTTTTTGTTTTTGCGCATTCACGACCGCAAAAAGGAGGACAATCCGCGTGAAGAAACTGACTTTATCCCTGCTGGCCGCCATTTTGATGCTGGCGCTGTGCATGGGCGGCGCCCTGGCACAGGAAACCCCGGATCTCAAGGACGACTTTTATGCATCCGTCAACGCGCAGTGGCTCGCCGAAACGGAAATCCCCGCCGACAGCGTGGTTGTCGATTCGTTTTCCGAGCTGGGCGATAAAGTCAGCCAGGTGCTCAAGGCAGACTTTGAGGCCATGCTCAACGGGACGATGCCCGTGGATGAATCGCTTACCGACTTCATCGAGCTCTATCGCATGCTGCTTGACTATGACACCCGCGATGCGCTGGGCGCCGAGCCGCTTAAGCCCTATATGGAGCGCATCGAGTCGCTCGAGAGCCTGCAGGACTATGCCGGCCAGTGGCTTGACCTGCACGCCGACGGCTTCTCCGGGCCGTTCGTGCTGAGCGTCAGCGCCGACATGGGCGACGCTTCGCACAATGCGCTGTATCTGTCGATGCCCTCGGCTTTCCTCAACGCCAAGGAATACTACGCGGATGAAAACATGCGCACGGCGCTGCAGGGCCTCTATGGCCAGATGGCTGCCAACCTGCTGATGCTCGCGGGCAAAACGCAGGAGGAGGCGCAGCAGATCGCCGCGGATGCAATCGCCTTTGACGAGCTGCTGTCCGCCTACTTCCCCTCTGCGACGGCGGCCAGCGATTTTGCCAGCAACTACAATCCCCGGAGCATCGAGGAGGTCGACGCGCTGCTCGCGCCGTTTGACCTGACCGGCTCGCTGCAAACGATGATGGACGAAGTGCCGCAGACCATCGTTGTGATGCACCCGGACTATGTGAACGCCTTCAGCTCGCTGGTCAACGAGGAGACCTTTCCGCAGATGCGCTCCTGGCTGCTGGTGCGCATGGTGTGCAACAGCGCCCCATACCTGAGCGATGCCATGCGCACGGAGGCCAGCGCCTTCGGCCGCGCGCTCATCGGCCAGGCGGAAGCCACGCCGAAAGAGGATTCCGCCTATACGCTCGCTTCCATGGTCTTTGGCGAGCCCATCGGCATCTACTATGGAAAGACCTACTTCGGCGACGAGGCGCGCGCAGACGTCACCAGCATGGTGAATGCGTTTGTATCGGTCTACCGCAACCGCCTCGCAAACAACGAGTGGCTGAGCGAAGAAACCCGCGAAATGGCCATCCGCAAGCTGGATACCATGACCATCAACGTCGGCTACCCCGACCAGGCGCACCCGCACTACGCCACGCTGCACACGGTGCCCACCTCCGAAGGCGGCACGACGCTTGGCAACATCATCGCTTTCACCCACAGCAGCTTCGAATATGTCCTGAGCCACTTCGCCGATCCCGTGGACCGCAGCGAGTGGCCGCTGAGCGCGCACACGGTCAACGCCATGTATGCCCCGACTTCCAACAGCATCAACTTCCCGGCCGCCATCCTGCAGGCGCCCTACTACAGCACGGAGCAGTCCATCTCGGCCAATTACGGCGGCATCGGCGCGGTCATCGCCCACGAGATCTCCCACGCCTTTGACCCCAACGGCTCCAAGTTCGATGAAAACGGCTCGCTTGCCAACTGGTGGACGCAGGAAGATCTTGAGACGTTCAGCGCGCTGTCGCAGGCGATGGTCGAGGAGTTTGACGGCCTCTCGTGCGACGGCGCCACGGTCAACGGTCTTCTGACCGTGACCGAAAACGTGGCGGACGCGGGCGGACTCTCCTGCTCGCTCGAGGCGCTCAAACAGGAGGAAGGCGCCGATCTGGAAGCCTTCTTCACCAACTGGGCGACGATCTGGCGCTCCAAGAGCACGCCCGAGTATGCCGCCATGGCGGCCACCATGGATGTGCATGCCCCCAGCAAACTGCGCGCCAACATCCAACTGCAAAACATCGACGAATTCTACACCACGTTTGGTATCACAGAGGGCGACGGCATGTACCGCGCGCCCGAAGACCGCGTGTCGATCTGGTAATTTCCGCTTTTCCCTTCGTTTCCGCCCCGCAGGCTTTTGACGCCTGCGGGGCTTTTTGGCTTATCTGCGCCGCCTTTTGCTTTCCCCCGCACTTTCACCCCTGCATCCGCCGGGGCGCGCGCCTTGCAGCCCGCTATCGCGTATTCCCGTTCATTTAACAAAGCGTGTGATTTTTAGTGCGTTCCTATCCGAATGAATGCACGACCCGGCGCACCAATGGCACGGATCTTGGCGTGCATCAAGCGTCGAAATTTGTAATTTTTGCATTATTTTCAAAGTCAGTCTTATCCGTTATTGACAATTTCACCCCCGATTGTTATAATAATCTCACGCAATGCGGAGATCATAAAGAGGTCTCAAGACACACCTCCCGCACTGTGCAGCACCGTGCGTATGGGAAGCCGCGAGCGATCCCATATCAATATCATTGGAAGGAGACTCTGTCGTATGAAGAAAATCGTCGCTCTGGTCATCGTGGCGTGCCTGTGCCTGGCCCTGGCCATTTCGGCCTCCGCAGATGGCGCCGTCTACTACCTGAACTTCAAACCCGAGCAGGATACGCAGTGGCAGGAGCTCGCCGCGCTCTACACCGAGCAGACCGGCGTGCCGGTGACCGTCGTCACCGCCGCTTCCGGCCAGTATGAGACCACGCTCATGTCCGAGATCGAAAAGAGCGATCCGCCGACGCTGTTCCAGGTCAACGGCCCGGTCGGCCTGGCCAACTGGAAGGATTACTGCTATGATCTCTCCGACAGCGAGATCTACAAGCACCTGACCAACGACTCCTTTGCCCTCAAGGATGGCGACAGCGTGCTGGGCGTGGCTTACGTTATCGAGACGTACGGCATCATCGCCAATACGGCGCTGCTGGAGAAGGCCGGCTACACCCCTGAGGACATCACCAATTTTGAGACGCTCAAGGCGGTTGCCGACGACATCCAGGCCCGCAAGGATGAGCTGGGCATCGACGGCGCGTTCACGTCCGCCGGCATGGACGGTTCCTCCGACTGGCGCTTCAAGACCCACCTGGCCAATATGCCCATCTACTATGAGTACCAGGCCGACGGCATCGGCTCCACCGAGGCCATCAAGGGCACGTATCTGGACAACTACAAGCAGATCTGGGATCTGTACATCACCGATTCCACCTGCGATCCGACGCTGCTCGCCTCCAAGACCAGCAACGACGCGCTCTCCGAGTTCGTGGGCGGCAAGGCCGTCTTCTACCAGAACGGCACGTGGGAGTGGAGCAACATCTCTGAGCTGGGCGAGGAAAATGTGACCATGCTGCCCATCTACATCGGCGTTGAGGGCGAGGAGAACCAGGGCCTGTGCACCGGCACTGAGAACTACTGGTGCGTGAACAACACCGCCGATCAGGAAGACATCGACGCCACGCTCGACTTCCTGAACTGGGTGATCACCTCCGACGAAGGCCGCAAGAGCATGTCTCAGGATATGGGCTTTGTGACCCCGTTTGACACCTTCACCGGCGAGTACGAGTCCACCAACCCGCTGGTCAAGATCGACGCACAGTACACCGCCGCGGGCAAGACCCCGGTCTCCTGGAACTTTGCGACGATCCCCTCCGAGGAGTGGAAAAACGCTCTGGGCTCCGCGCTGACCGCCTATGCGGCTGGCACCGGCGACTGGGCGGCTGTCGAGACCGCGTTTGTGGATGGCTGGGCCACCGAGTATCAGCTCAGCCACTGACCTTCACCGCACTGCATGGGGGCGGGCGACCGTTCGCCCGCCCCGTTTTGGGTTTCCCGTCTCTGGAAAAATCTGGCGGGCCGCCGCATGGGCTCCCCTGCATCCGCGCTCGCTGCCGTTGCAGCGCGCCGGTGCGGCACCGCTCACCGCGAACCGGACAGCCTGCAAAAGCGCGCCACACCTCCCGCGTTTTTGCAGCCTGCCTGGTTCAGCCTTTCCGGGAGGATGTCAAGCATGGAAAAAGCGATCCGAAAGTATTGGCCCCTCTTCCTGCTGCCAACCCTGGCAGCGTTTGCCATCGGCTTCATCTGGCCGTTTTTGTGGGGCATCTATCTGTCCTTCCACAAGTTCACGACTATCAGCAAAACCACGTTCGTCGGCCTTGACAACTACTTCAAGGTCTTTGCCGATTCCACGTTCGTGGATGCTTTTTGGTTCACCGCGGCGTTTACCGTCGTCTCCACCGTGCTCATCAACGTGCTGGCCTTTGCCATCGCGCTGGCGCTCACCCGCGGCCTGCGCGGAACCAATGTCTTCCGCACGGTGTTCTTCCTGCCCAACCTGATCGGCGGCATCGTGCTGGGCTACATCTGGCAGATTCTGCTCAACGGCCTGCTGACCAACCTGGGCAAGCCCCTGCTCGCCCTCGACGCCACATATGGCTTTTGGGGGTTGATCATCCTCATGTGCTGGCAGCAGATCGGCTACATGATGATCATCTACATTGCCGGCTTGCAAAACGTGCCCGGCGACCTGATTGAGGCCGCCTCCATCGACGGGGCGACCAGCACGCAGACGCTCTTTAAGGTCAAGCTGCCCATGGTCATGCCCTCCATCACGATCTGCACGTTTCTGACGCTGACCAACTCCTTTAAGCTGTTTGACCAGAACCTCTCGCTCACCAACGGCGAGCCCGGCAAGGCCAGCCAGATGCTCGCCCTCAACATCTACGACACATTCTACGCCCGCAGCGGCGCCCAGTGGAAGGGCATCGGTCAGGCCAAGGCCGTCGTCTTCTTCCTGCTGGTGGTCGCCATCGCGCTGATCCAGCTCTACTTCACCCGCCGCAAGGAGGTGCAGCAGTGATGACCAAGGTTTACCACGATGGCGCCGTATCCGGCGCGCGCAGAGCCATCGACGCCGCGCTGAGCGTGTTCCTCGCGCTGCTTTGCATCGTCTGGCTTTACCCGGTGCTGCTGATCCTGCACAATTCGTTCAAGGCCGAGCTGGCCATCTCCACCAGCACCGTGTTTGCCCTGCCCACTGCCGAAACCTTCGTAGGGTTTGACAACTACGTCTACGGCATCACGCAGATGAACTTTCTGAGTTCCTTTGGCTACTCGCTGGTCATCACCGTGACCTCCGTGCTGCTGATCCTGCTGTGCTGCTCCATGTGCGGCTGGTACATCACCCGCGTGACGGGCGCCGTCTCGCGCGCCATGTATCTGCTGTGCGTGTTCTCGATGGTCGTGCCCTTCCAGATGGTGATGTTCACCCTCTCCAAGACCGCCGACAGCCTGCGGCTCAACACCCCGTTCAACATCTGCATCATCTACCTGGGCTTTGGCGCGGGGCTGGCGGTGTTCATGTTCACGGGCTTCATGAAGTCCGTGCCCATCGCCATCGAGGAAGCCGCCATGATCGACGGCTGCAACCCACTGCAGATTTTCTTTAAGGTCGTCTTCCCCATCCTCAAGCCCACGATGATCTCCACCGCCATTTTGGAGACCATGTGGGTCTGGAACGACTATCTGCTGCCCACATTGGTGCTGGATATCAAGCAGTACCGCACCATCCCCATGGCCATTCAGTACTTCCGCGGCAGCTATGGCCGCGTAGAGATGGGCCCGATGATGGCCTGCATCATGATCACCGTGCTGCCGATCATCATCATGTACCTCGTGTGCCAGAAGTACATCATCGACGGCGTCATCGCAGGCGCTGTCAAGGGATAAGCGCATCTCCATTGCATATTAAAGGGGCGCCTCCATCAGGAGGCGCCCCAGCATGTCGAAAAAGTCCGCCTGCGGCGTCCTTTTCCGAGTATTTGCACTGTTTCCCTCTCGGCTCTATGAGCCTCCCGGGCG